>JAGQQS010000163.1 GCA_020426105.1 Planctomycetaceae bacterium | reverse complement strand
GTCGATCTATGGCTGGCGCGGTGCGCGCCCCGGAAATATCTCGACGTTTGAACGCGATTTTCCCGACGTGCAGATCGTGTCGCTCGATCAAAACTTTCGCAGCACACAAAAAATCGTTCAATGCGCCGATCAGTTAATTTCCAATAACCGGCGACCGCATCGAGGGAAACTGACGACGGAGAATCCGGAAGGGGCTGCGGTTCGGCTGCTGCTGTTTGAGAATGCGGACGCGGAGGCCGATGGGATCGCCGCTGAGATAGCGGGCCGGATGGCTGCGGGCGAGAAATCGTATTCAGATTTTGCCATCTTTTATCGCGTTAATGCGCTCTCGCGGCTGTTTGAAACGGCACTCTCCCGACATCAGATTCCTTTCCAGGTCGCGGCAGGCTATTCGTTTTATGAGCGTGCCGAGGTCCGTGATCTGGTCGCGTATCTGCGTCTGATTGAAAACTACGCTGACGATTCCGCGATGGAGCGGATCATCAACCGACCGGCTCGCGGGATCGGGAACACTTCACTGCTAAAGCTTCGCAATCATGCCCAGAAGTATGGTGTGAGCCTGTTCGAAGCGGCCTGTGAAGCAGGTACCGTGAATGGACTTTCAGGGCGCAGTCGCAAGGCTGTGGAAGGTTTTGTTGATCTGATCCAGAAACTGCATGAACAGTCGGCAGATGGTCGAGTAGCACCACTGCTGGAACGCCTCATCGCGGACATAGATTACCTTTCATTGTGGCGTGAAGAGTCGGATGAAGTCGACGTGGATCGCGCGGCAAACGTACACGAACTGATTTCCGCCGCCCGGCAGTACGATGCGGCTGGTGAGGAAGATGAGGACGACGCAGCGGACGACGAATTGCCGACGCTGCTTTCCGACAGCACCTATGATCCGCCGTCGCTGCAGGGATTTCTGGAACTTGCCACGTTGAGTAACGAAGCGGACAGTGTTGATCCCGAGCGCGGGGCGGTAACGCTGATGACGCTGCATGCTTCGAAAGGACTGGAATTTCCGTCCGTCTACATTATCGGCATCGAGAGTGGGCTCATCCCGCACGAGCGAGCTGTCCGCGAAGGCGATCCTTCCAGTTTTGAAGAGGAACGCCGTTTGTTATTTGTGGGCATCACCCGGGCGATGCAGGAACTCACACTGACACAGACCTCCGAGCGTACGTTCCGTGGAATGCGGCGTACAACAATTTCGAGCCCCTTCATTCCGGAACTGCACGGTGCAATATCGCGAGAATCGTCCGTCGCGACGCCGCCTCCGATTGCCGAAGCGTTACTGGATCAGCATCTCGAGAAAGCCCGCCGTCGCTTCGAAGCCGCGCAGGCCATCAGCAACAGAAAGCTGATCATGACTGCCGCAGAACTCGCCGCAAAAAATGCACAACCGACACTGCCGAGCCAGACCACGGACGATGCGACGAACGCGGCATTCATGTTCCGCGAAGGGATGCAGGTGCGACATCCGCGGTATGGTCGAGGTGTTGTGACGGAGATTTCCGGCGGGTCACACCGGGCGACTGTCACGGTCGAATTTGAAAACAACAGCGAGTCCCACACATTCGTCGCCAGCCGCTGCCCATTACAACCGATCGGTCCTGGCTGAAATGTTGAACCTCAATGTCATCCGCGTGAGCGTTCACTCCAGCAAATCGCCGATGAAACTGACCGCTCAGCCGCATGATCCTGGGCTCATGATTCTGCGCCCATGATCTTGGGACGTTCTTGCGGACACACGTAGATACTTGACAGGCAATTTCGAAAAATTAAAGCAC
This sequence comes from Planctomycetaceae bacterium, assembly GCA_020426105.1. Classification (GTDB taxonomy): domain Bacteria; phylum Planctomycetota; class Planctomycetia; order Planctomycetales; family Planctomycetaceae; genus SXXK01. Next base: position 302 of record JAGQQS010000163.1, on the reverse strand, counting down.
GCAGAACGGGGTAGGTTCGGAATCATCACAACTCGGTCCTTAAAACGGCGGCGTGCTCGGACCGTATTCACGGTCCTGCAATTGTTGGGCAGGCAATCCCCAGGCTGAAGCATCGGGCCACACGCTTTCGCTGCATTCGCAGCGAGGAACGCGAGTTGTGTCTGGAACGGATTAATCGCAAATTGTGCCACTGCACCTGGGGCCTGGAATTCAGCACCGTTGGCAATCGATGTTTTCAGAAATCACGATTGTGCGAATCCCCGGTCAGTGAGTAACGCATGGCCCGTCTGGTATCCCGGCGG
>JAGQQS010000162.1 GCA_020426105.1 Planctomycetaceae bacterium | reverse complement strand
AATCTTCTGAACTTTCAGGCTGCCGAAGACCGCACAGACGATGAAACAAATCAGCATTGATGACAGGCAGACGGCCAAATCAGCGTCGGACGGCGAACCTCTCTTCTCGACAAGTGCTAAATCCGAAAAGATCAGGGCTGAAAAAGCCAGGAAAGGGATTAGCCCGGCCAATCCGTATTCGACTGCTATTTCCAGGTACATATTATGAGTAATCACATTTTCGACCTCCTCTTTGCCACTGTTGATCGAACGTTCGATCTCGTCGGACCAGGGAGTACTGACAGTGTGCCGAATATACTGTAAATACTGGCTACCGAATTGACCGTAGCCGTGGCCGAAAAATGGTGCCTCCTGAAAAGCGTGGACCCCGGCAAATATGAGTTCACGTCTTGCGCTGGTACTTTCGCCTTCTTTCAGGTATTTGACTGAGAACATACGTTCGGCGAATCCGGTCGGCATCCAGAAAAGTCCGACGACACAGGCGAGGAGGCCTGCGGAAGCCAGCGTCTGCCATGGCAAGCGTCTTTTCCACAGCAGGTACATCAGAGCACATGCCAAGCCAATGACGCCCCCGCGGGTATAACTGAACAGCATAGCAGCCATCAGCAGGCCACATGCAAGAAGCGTAAAGCATCGCGGCCAGAATCCACGGAATCGCCGCCAAAAGAAAATGTTCAGTGGAAAGGCAGTGGCTACAGTGAAAGCGAGCAGATTTGAATCGCCGACTCCCCCCGAAACTTTGCGTATCTCGACGCCGGGAATGGAGTGATCGTCGACGACCGCTCCCAGCCCGGATGCTTCTTTCTCATTGACAATCGTAAGGGATGGGACAAAGTATTCGCAGACACTGATGACGCCGCTCACGGATATCGCCACCATGACACTGATCGTGACCACTGTGAACACGGCACGACTCTCACCCGTAATATTGGCCAGCAGAACGTAAAGCAAATAGACCTGAACAATTCGAAATAAGCCTTCGAACGCCAAACGCATATCTCCTCCGCCCGAGCGCTGCGGCGTAAGAAACGTGGAGAGCGTGACGACAACCAGTAAAACAGCCAGCGGGTACAATTGAGGAGTGAATGTAAAAGAAGGCCGGCGCTTTATCAGATGTAAAATCCAGCTCCCCAGTGTTAACAGTCCCAACAGCTTGCCCAGGCTCATTGGCAGACCCACCAGTTCAGAACTGCCAACGATTTGCAGACAGGTACCGGAAAAAATAATCCCGATGACCCCAATGAACGGCCAGACGACGACGACAACGGCACCCAGAATCACGATCGCTGCCACTGCGCCTTTGAGTGGGCCCAGCAGTCCCATAAGTGCCAACAAACCGCCGACAGACAGCGTTGCCGATAAGGCTTGCATCCGGAATGTCATGATTGTTGCACTTTCGCGACAGTTGTTTCGATAAGCGGCTGAACATTCAGACCCTCACGCTTTCTGAGCAGACTTTCCGCCATTAAGTGCAGCACAGCGACGCTGACGAGACGAGTGCCGAGAAAGAGCATTGCAGCACCGATAAATCCATATCGGGGTATCAGCACAATACCGATCAGGAGGCTGGGCATGAACATAAACACGTTCAACAAGAGTGTCCGTCGTGGCGCAACGAGTGTGACCAGACCGGCCGCGAGTGGCGCAAGCACAAGCCAGAGAATAGTTCCGCTCGCGAGCAGCCTCAACGCCGGGATCGCGGGCGCATATTTGCCGGAATATAAGAGCGTCATCGCCAATGGGGCTGCGTAGTACATGACAAGAATTGTGAACAGGCCCAGCGGCACTGAAAGCATGAGGTACTGCGCGTGGAATCCACGAAACTGATTCCGGGTGTAAAGCCGCACCACTTTCGGATTGAGAACGGAACTGACGGCCCCCGTAGCAAACTCCGGTATCAATGCCAGCGCCATCGCGGCTGAATAAAAACCAACTTCGCCAGGTCCTCGGAACTTTGCAACCAAAAATTCGTCGATGTGGCAATAGGCGGCGGCTAACGTCATAGCGCATAACATCCAGATTGAATAGCGAATGATGGCCGGAATCTGGCTCCTGCCTCGCATCAGGTGCAGAACAAGGTCTTTGGGTACCGCCAGCAGACCGACGGTACAGGCGATGAACGCAACACTCGCATACGCATAAATTGCGCTGCGGGCAGTCAGCATACCGCCTGCAGCAAGAGCACAGATCGAACCACAGCGTAAAATCTGCATCCCCGCTTCAACACCAATCAGTCGCCGAAAATCTTCGATAGACTGGAAGTAAACGATGATCGCCCGAAACATGAGCATCGCCAGACTGCCCATACCAGCCACAAGGATCAAGTCACCGTCGGCTGAATCGTGAAAGAACGTTACCGCCAATTGTCCAGTCACCGGGAACAATGCGACACACAGGAACACCCCGCAGACGATGCGCAGCAGGAAGGCACCTCGCCAGACATTGAAAGCCTGTTCCCGGTCGTCGTTCAACAAACCGGGAACACGACGCACGACTTCGAGATCCAGCGCATCCCCGAGGCAGTCGGAAACAAGACGGATGAACACGATACAAAATGCAAATTTTCCTGCCTCTGTGTTTCCCAGAATGCGAAAAGTCAATACGTAGGTCGCCAGCCACAATGCTGTCAGGCCAATTCTGCCGACAAAAACCAATGATACGTCTTTTAACGTACGACTCATGTATCAGCGCTCACGTCAAGGTTCTGCTCATTGTTCGCCGCGACACATCGTCGCCGCCAGCGGGCACGACGCCAGCTGCTGATACCCTGGATGCAGTTGACCGGCAGCATGCCAAATGCAGCGCGCATCCAGACTTCAGGATAAATCAATACGGATGGAACGCAACGCACGATCTTCATAAGAACCTTCAAATAGAACCAGCGGGACGTCACCAGACGGCTGACATGCAGAATGCGAATGGATTCCAGGGCTACGTTTCGCAGTGCTGATGCCCGATACACCTGCAGTCCTCTTGCTCGAGATTCCGGCCAGTCGAACGCTTCCTTCACAATTCTTAAATGTTGCAGGAAAAAATCGCCTGTCTGATAACCAGTCACCGAAAGGCTTTGAGCATGCACGCGATAACGTACTAACGGCGTATTCATGTAGGCCATCTCTCCTTCCAGCGCCATCCGCAGCATCAACCAGACATCATTCATCACATTCCAGGTGGGATTAAACGGAGGCATCCGCCGCACGAGGTCTGTGCGCGCGACGACGGTCGTCAGGCAGAATCCGAGACGAAATATTTCCTCAAACGCCTGCGTGCAATGACTACGAGTAAGCCACTGATCATTTGTTCTGCCGAACGGCACTCCCTGCTCGTCGATCCAGATTGCGGCACCATGCAGGATCGAGACGGCCGGATCGCCGTCCATTAAGAGTACTGCCTGCTCAAGAAAGCTGCATTCCAGAATGTCGTCTGCTCCCATGATGACGAAGTAGTCGCCACAAGCCACGTCGATACCGCGCTGCACACTTCCAAATAGTCCCACATTGGATTCGTTGATTTGAAAGGAGACACGTTCGTCTGAGAGAAAACGGCCAATCACCTGGTGCGAGTTGTCCGAAGATCCATTATCGAAGATCAGCAATTCCCAGTCGCTGAAGGATTGTTCCTGAACACTGCGGATCGCTTCCGCGATGAAGGCACCGAAATTGTAGGACGGCAGAATTACAGATACGCGGACATGCTTTCGGCCTTGAGCGGGCGGGCGGGTCATGACCGACACATTGTTCGTCAACACGTTCCGAACCGAAGGATTCTCTGTAGCCATCGTCGCATTTCGTTTGTTGTCCGCGGGGTGGGGCATCTCGCTCATCGTGCCTCAGACTTCGACCTGCCCGAAGCAGCGCAACCCGTGGACCAGGCGATGCCTCGGGACTTTGCAGTCTCAGTGTATTCGGCGATCTGCGAACTTGAGAGATCATACATGTCAGCATCGCGATTGCATTCGTACGCGCGATACCATTGAACTGATGCTTCGATTGTGCGATCGATATCCCAGGCCGGTTCCCATCCCAGTCGCGAGACGGCCTTACTGGAATCGAGTTGCAGCACGCGGTGCTCGCCTGCTGCGCCGGCAGCGTCGATCAGAATTTCAGTTGCAGGTGCCGGCCAGCGCTGCAGAAACGACCTTACAAATGTCTCGACGTCGAGGCTCACGCTCGTCACCGGGCCGAAATTCCAGGCACCACCGAACGATGTCGGAGCCGTTTCGACTGCGGCGACAAGACTCAGGTAGCCGCTCAAGGCGTCAAGCACATGCTGCCATGGTCGTGTAGCCCGTGGATACCGCAGATGCAGCGGACGTCCGGCATGGATCGCATGTACGATGTCCGTCACGATCCGGTCCCTCGCCCAGTCGCCGCCGCCGATTACGTTTCCGGCCCTGGCCGTGACTACAGAGAAAGTGTGCCCTGCATTTGCGACCTCCTGAAATTGTGGGTCCTGATACACGGCAGCGGCGAGTTCTGCGCAGGCTTTGCTGGCACCATACGGCTCAAAACCACCCAATTGGTCGATCTCTCGATACGGCCAGTCCCACTCCGCATTGCGATAACATTTATCACTGGTAACAACCAATAAAGTACGCACAGAGTCCGTTTGGCGCGCGGCCTCCAGCACGTTGACGGTGCCCATCACATTGACCAAAAATGTTTCCCGCGGTTGCTCGTATGCCTGACGTACGATCGGCTGTGCCGCCAGGTGAAAGACGATCTCCGGTCGATATTCAGTAAACACTGATCGCAAAGCTTCAAACTCGAGTAGATCACCCCGCAGGTCGGTAACCTTTGTTTCAAGTCCGCAGACGATAAAATGACTGGGAGTCGTGGGAGGTTCAGTCGAATACCCAATTACTTCGGCACCCAAATGACTCAGCCACAACGATAACCACGAGCCTTTAAACCCCGTGTGTCCGGTCACCAGCACTCGCTTGCCGCGGTACAGATCTGCATACCCACTCAGAGTTGCTGTCGAATTTGCACTTAAAGCAGATTTCACAATTGCTCCCGCCGACCGAATTAACCGCGGCAAAACTCAAGGTGTCAAAGCCAGTGTGAACGAATGAGCCTATTGTGGTGTCGACTTCCTGTAAACGTGCTTGTTCTCAACGACGCCTTTTCGAAATAATCCGCGCACAAGCATTCTGATCATGCGATCTCCCTTCAAAATGAAATCGCGGAAACGTTGTCCGGGGCGTCCTCTGAAACTCGTGACGTGGAACCGGTCTGTCTCTTTCAGAGGACTGTTTGAAAAGTAGTAATTTGAAATGCAGCAGCGATTACTTCGGGATTTTACCGGGCTGACCGAATGCCATGATCCCTGATGAGTGGCCATCACAGCCAGTCGATTGAATTTACTGTGAATGGTAAGCGGATCTCCTGACATGCCATCAGGCCATAACTCAAGATTGCCACCATCCTCCACTTTCCAGTCCGGCGTCACGTAATACAGGAGGTTAAACACGCGCCAGCGATTGCGATCTTTGTCGTGTGAGTTGTCGAGATGAGGATTGAGAAACTGTTCATTCGCCATTAAAGAGATCCCGCCTGCATAAAGCGACTCATCGGGCAGCAACTGGTCGTTTTCACATACTCGACTGACGATGGAAACGACGCGAGGATCCTGAAATGCGAAGATCGCTTCTTCCAGAATGGGCGAGTACTGATTCATCTGAACGGCGATGTACTTGGACTCACGCAGGCTTTTCCTGAGCTTCATGGCCGAACGGTCCGGAAAGCTTACGTAAAGCCTGTGGGCCAGTTCCTCTGGCAGCAAATCATCGACCGTGAACATGCCGATCTTATCTTTCGATCGTACATAGCAGTCGCGCATAGACGATTCTTCGCGTTCGAGCTTCGCAACAATCAGGTCAGCTATCTCTTTGCGATTCATTTTATGTCTCTTTTCACGGAAAAACTTCATCAAACGCCGCGAGAGGCCAGGGCATCTCGGCATAGCCAATGCTGTGCTTCTCCGGCGACTCATTCAATCGACTCGTCAAATACCACATGCGCAGTTTGTCCTGTTCGATAATCACATGCGGGGCCAGCACTCCCTGCTCGTCGAACCAGCCCGGAGTGCCGCTGAGTACAGGGCGGCTGGCAATAGTGTAAGGGCCCAGGGGAGATCTCGAGCGCCCCACAGCTATGCACCGCTTCTGATCGTCACCCAGGTTTGCCGTAAAGAAAAGATAGAAATTTCCATCGGGCCCAGGACACAACGCCGGTTCGGCCACTCCGTTTTGCAGCCAGTCAACCGTCGGATCGGGCGATAGAACAGGAGACGGATTCTTCGTCCAACTCAAACCATTGCCGGAAGCAGCCGACAATAAATAGATACCAGGCGTCACGCGGTTCGACGCATAACAATGTCCCGCATAGATCATCAGGAATTTATTCTCGTACCTGATCACGACCGGGCTGTATAAACCGTTGGCATCGTAGTTGTTCGGTGTGGCAGACAGAACAGGTTTGCCGAGCCTGTGTTGAAAATTGATACCATCGGTTGAGGTCGCGACACCAATTTGTCCGGGGTTAATCGGCCATCCTACGCGCGGATAGCCACAATAATAGAGGTAGTACGTGTTCGCATGCTTTATGGCAAAGGCCGTTTCGAGTTGTTCGTTCCACTGGCCGACTTGCCCCAGCAGTACCAGTTCTTTTCCGACTGCATCGGAGCCTGCATCAACAGGTGTCCAATTCATCAGATCAGAAGAAACCGCTTCGCCTATCGCTCCCTGCAGTCGTTTCAAATTTGGTGAGGTGTAAAAGAGCCGGTAGAGATTGCCATCACGCAGTATGGCCGGATCTCCCGACAGCAGCGGAAAATATCCGGGTACCACCGGAGCGGCCAGTTTCTTGACGTTCACCTGGTCGCAGTTGATCAGCTGGCCCTGGGATCGATGAGTCTGGAAACAACTGATGACTATGACGATCGCGACTCCGAGCCGCCGCGAGGCCAATGCTCGCCGAAAAAGGGAAGTATCCATGGGATCAAGTCTTTCAGGATGTCGGCAACAAAACGGTTCGCTATGATAGTAGATCCGGCCGTGAAAACACGAATAAACTGTCTCGATGCTTGATTTCGTGCAAGCACATCAAAACGCGTTGGATTGAAATCGACTGGGAATAAAGCGGTGGTTCAGCGCTATCAAGTGCCGCATCCGACACCCCGGGTTCACGAGGCCTGCGGCAAAATGTACGCCGGGCGCAACCCGGGGCTATGCCCTTTCCATGCCTGAAATTTAATCAGTTGGACGCTTCGTTGCCAACTTTCCCGAGGCACAAATTCACGCTTTACCGACGAATGTGCCCTGCTGGCGGGGATTGATGGCCGAAGAACGGTTCCGAAAAGCACGGAGTGGCGGCGAAATTTTCGTCGATACTCCGACAGCTGGAGTTCAACGGAACGAGCAGACAGTGATGCGTGGCATTTGAGCTTCGACTTCGCATCGAAGAATGAACTCCACGAACCTTCCGACTCATGCGGCGATCCGGAACTCAACCGGTAATGCACGAACGCTCACAGCGCGGAACCTGGAACCTGTTGATTAATGAAAATACCGAAGCTGCGACTGAACGGCAGAACCTTATCAATGTACTGCTCAACGAAAAGATTGACCTTTGCGATGTGGCTCTTGGGTACGTACACCACATCGGATGATCTCAATACGACATCGGGGAAACCATTCGAACATTCAGCCACGCTTTTCAGGTCGTACTCACAGCAACTGCCGTCCTCGTGACGCACGACAACTCGTTTCTGATCGGCGGTATCTTTAAATCCTCCGGCAAGGATGATCGCCTGCAGCGTCGTGATGCGTCCGTTCAGGGGGATTCGTCGCGGAGCATTTACTTCGCCTCCGATGTAGATGCCGTTGCTCGCGAACGATCGGACAATGACCGCAATATCCGGATCCTGCAATTGATCTGAATAGGCGACGATAAGTCCCTGACGCAGTTGCTCGCATGTGAACCCGGCGGCGGGAAAATCACCCACGATTTGCAGAGAGATCATGCCATCAGGGCGGACATCGACAATTTCATTTAGATCGCGTGTGACGCGAAATTTAATTTCCAGAGTATCTCCGGTTTCGATGATGTACTGACCCTGAGACAGAGCCATCGGGGGGATGAAACCGGCAGAAGCTGCGGTGTCGGGAGGAATCACCGCATCCGCAAAAGGAGTTGACATCGAGGCGAATAGTACAACCTCATCTGCCTTTTCATCATCTGCCTTTCCTGCGCGAGTAGTACCTGACATCTGGATGCTGTGGCCCGTTTCCGACTCATTCCGATCGAAGTCAAAACTGTTCGCGGAGACAGTAGTCTCGCTTGTACTCGCTTTCAATCTGTCGGTCGGCGCCATTTCGGCGCGATTCGGCTGTAAGGCATGACCTGCAACCCGTTCACATTGCGAAACACAACCAAGCGAATGTATGCAAATGGCTAAGAGGAAGCAGCGAAGTATGTCGTTGATCCAGAGATTCATAGGAATACGCTGTTCAAAAATGGACTTGAGTCGTCAGCAGCGAAGCGCAGGTCGTGCAGAGAATGCAGTATTTGATAGTTGTTCCTGGAAGTCGACTCATGCCTCTTACTATCGACCATGGTAATTTCGATGGTAACGAGAAAACTGATTGACCCCATAACCGAACCATCCCGCAAACTGAACGACTACGGAACAGCTTAACTTTCATATCGTTCGGTCGCAGAAATGTGGCAATTCCCCACTGCAGTCTTTAGCAATATCACAAATAACGGGCTGTCATTTCCAGATTGGATGAGCCCTTCATTCATGAACCGGCATGGATTGCAGTCGTGTGCGCGTCCCAACTGTGCCGAGGTGGAAAGTGGCTGCGGGTTATCGACAATAAACTGAAC
>JAGQQS010000161.1 GCA_020426105.1 Planctomycetaceae bacterium | reverse complement strand
CGAGGCAACGAGTCCTGCACATCCGGGGACTCGTGACCTCGTCCACTACGGTAAATACTTTTTTTCGCTCGCATTCATGTACAAGCATCATTTGCGGGTATCCTGAGGGCTGCGCATCAATTTGACTGTGGAATGATCATCATGGGTTTCAAAATCGGTACGGAACTCAATTGTCCGCGGCGCGTGCTGTTCGCAAACATCTGCGTGCTGTTTTCAGCTCTGCATTCTGTCACGCTGGCTGCAGGCCCACCGGAATACAACCGCGACATTCGTCCGATACTCAGCGAACATTGCTTCGCCTGTCATGGAGCAGACAGTGCGTCGCGAAAAGCAGATCTGCGTCTGGATCAGCGCGATGCGGCGATCGCTTCCGGCGCGATTGCTGCAGGAAAGCCGGCCGACAGCAGTTTGATAGAGCGAATCTGCGCCAGCGATCCTGAAACGATCATGCCGCCGCCCGAAACAAAAAAGCCGCTCAGTGCCGCTCAGAAGGAACTTCTGAAACGCTGGATCGAAGACGGGGCCGAGTACCAGGCACACTGGTCGTTCATCGCGCCGCACAGGTCTAAACCTCCGGTCTCGAAACTCCAGGGTTGGGCGAAGAATGATATTGATCGTTTTGTGCAGGCAAAACTGGAACAGCACGGTTTGACACCAGCTCCGGAAGCGGATGCGCGGACCCTGTTTCGTCGGTTGCATCTGGACATCACCGGGCTTCCTCCGGAACCAGCGGACGTCGAAAAATTTGTCATGGACTATGGTACCGGGAACGACGCAGCGTTGTCTGCCTGGATCGATCGGCTGCTGGCATCGACCGCGTGGGGCGAGCATCGCGCTCGCTACTGGCTGGATGCCGCTCGTTACGCTGACACGCACGGGCTGCATTTCGATAACTACCGTGAGATGTGGCCTTATCGCGACTGGGTGATTCGGGCATTCAACGCCAATCTGCCGTTCGATCGGTTCAGCATTGAGCAGATTGCGGGCGACATGCTGCCAAATCCAACCGACGATCAACTGATCGCCACAGGCTTTCAGCGGTGTAACATGACGACTAACGAAGGTGGCACGATCGACGAAGAAAACGTCGCGGTCTATGCCGCCGATCGCGTGCAGACTCTGGGCTGGGTCTATCTGGGACTTACGACCAACTGCTGCCAGTGCCATGATCACAAATTTGATCCACTGACAATGAAGGACTATTATTCGCTCGCTGCGTTCTTCCGAAATACGACTCAGCCGGCAAAGGATGGAAACGTCAAGGATGGACGAAGTTCCGTGTTGATCGTACCATCAGAGCAGGACAAACCGCGGTGGGACGCGCTGCCGCACGAAATTGCGACGGCCACGAAGGCACGCGACGCACGTCGGGATTCAGCCCGGTCAGCATTCGAAGTCTGGTTGGCATCGGCCACTCCGGCAACGCTCGTTGCTGACGTCGCTCCGGATCGTCAGGCTGAGATCGTTCCTCTGCAGACGATTCTGTCCACCGCGGCGAAGGATCGCACGCCCGAACAGGTGGCGGCGCTATACCAACACTTCCTGAACAAACACGACGCTGAATTCCCGGCTCTGGCGAATGCCGTGGCTAGTCTGGAAGCAGAACGGGAGGCGATTCGACAGCGGAGTCCAGTCACGCACATCCAGGAAGAGAAACCGAATTCCGTTCCCATGGCACATGTTCTGATGCGCGGCGAATACGATAAGCCGGGCGAGGAAGTCGGGGCAGCAACGCCAGCAGCGTTGCATCCGTTTCCGGAGGCTGCGCCGCGCAATCG
>JAGQQS010000160.1 GCA_020426105.1 Planctomycetaceae bacterium | reverse complement strand
TCGAAATGCTTTCGTGTGCTGTTTTTTGGCCAAATATTGTTATTATCTGCAACTCCCCACGGTTCCTGCAAAATGAACGTTTACACACAAACATGAACGTTATACAGTCCCCGTAACGAGAACACGGCAGGTGGTCAGATGTCGCATCCACTCCATTCCCGGGCTTCCGCAGGTCGCAAACCGCGGGCGCAGCGAAAGGCGTTACCTGAGAAAATCACCGCGGGGTCAAAACTGCAGCGGCGTGTGGCTGCCCTGCAGGGTATGGATCTGAGACACATCCCGACAAGTGAGTTTGCGGATCTCGATGGAGACAACGGCCCGATTGAACAGGCGATTGAGCTCCTTGAAAGTCTGCAGACCGCAGCGGACGTGCAACGAGACGCGGCGCGCGATTCTGCTGCGCTAGATGCGGATGATACTTCCACGGCGCGCGACTGGAATTCCGACGCGCCGCTCCTGAGTTTTGCGGACGAGCAACAGCTTTTCCGAGCCTTAAATCTGTTAAGATTTCGGGCGTGTCGGCTGCGCAGTCGGCTGTCCCCATCGGCCCCTTCAAAGAAGGCGTTGGATCAGATTGACAGGATGCTGGCGATTGTCGAGCGAATTCGTTCTCAGCTGGTTAACTCCAACCTCCGCCTCGTCTCCAGTATCGCCCGCAAGTTTTCTTCACAATATTGTGACCTGGATGAATTCAGCAGCGACGGCTGCATGATTCTGCTGGGAGCGATTGACCGTTTCGACTACTCACGTGGCTTTCGATTTAGTACCTACGCGACGCATTCCATTCAACGTCACTTCTACCGCACGTGGAAGGTCCGTCAGCGACGCCGGGAACATTTTCCAAACGCCGGGGCTGAAGTCCTGAGTGAAGTTCCTGATCAGTTTGTGGATGAGCCGTTATGCGAGGATCCTCAGTCCGTCGTGAGCGATTTACTGGCGAACGCGGAATCCGTCCTGGATGACAGAGAGCAGCAGATTCTGATCAGCCGCTATGGTTTAAAGACGTCAAGTAGTCAGGCTCGCACATTACGGGAAATCGCCGCTGACCTCGGAATCTCGAAGGAGCGTGTACGTCAATTACAGCTGAAGGCACTCGAAAAACTACGCGAACTCCTGCCACCCGAGTTGGGGGTCTTGAGGAGTTAAGCGAGCGACAGAAATGTTTCTGCCATACCAGTCGTGGGGGACGAGGCGACGAGTCCTTGACAGCCGGGACTCGTGGCCCCGTCCGCTACGGTAAATTCTTTTCTGCCGCTGACCTTAGGTCATTCGTCGAACTATCGCCGGAGTGGAACGGCAAGCTGAAGTTCATCGAGGCCGCCACGGTCTTCGAACGGACGTACCCCGAAGTACCAGTTTGACCAGTCTTTCAACGCTTTTTCTCTCCAGGGAGTCGCAAGTCGCAGACGTTCTTCGGGGGACGCAGCAGCGATCTGGGCTTCCGTGCCGAGGGAAGCGAAAGGCGCGAGTGTTTCGCCGAATCCCTGAGGTTTTCGCGAGATGAATCGCAATGCCTGAATCGCCTCGATATTGACATCGACGCTGGGATCGCGGATCCCTTCCAGCAACAGGGGGATGAGTTTGAAATCCCCGGTCCGCCCTAACGCCCAGACGGCGGCGCTGCGGACTTTGGCATTGGGATGTTTCATCAGACTTTTCAGCTGCTGCTCCTGGCCTACCAGTTTCTCCGGGTCGTCAATGGCCAGCACGCTCCGAACAATCTCATCCGCCACTTCAACGGGTGTCTCGTCGAGTTTGTCGAAGTCCATATTGGAGATGTCCTGAATCAGTCGATCCAGTTCTGTGGGTTCTTTGACCTTCTTGTCGCCAAATGGATTTCCACGATCTGCCAGTTGCTGTCCGAGGCCATACATTTTTTTCAGAATCTGATCGGTGGATCTCATGAAGTACAACAGTGCCAGGCTGGTACCATCGACCGCGCCGGTGAATGTGTTGAAGCCACCATCCGGACCCTGAAGAGCCAGCAGTCCGTCACCATAGACGACAAACCAGTCTTCTCCATTAATTTTGCCGAGATCACCGACCGCCGCGGCTCGTTCCAGACAGTAGTAATAATACAGATTATGCTCAACTCGACTGACCGGCTGAAAATTGGTGAGATTCCAGGCGAATGCCCGATCGACACGAGCATCGAGCGCGCTTGCCGCCACTTGCGGCTTGTAATCTGGAAAGACTGATCCGTACTGGTTTGCTTCGCCCAAAGGATCCAGTTTCCTGAGTCCTCCTGGCAGGACTTCTTCTTTTTTCTTGTCAGGTTTCGGAGGACTGCGGAGCCCGTGCAGCATCAGACGACAGATTCCCAGAGCGCCGCCGCCAGCCATCGTCATATTGTGTGTGGATGCCCCTCCGCCAGGACCTGCTTTCGTCCCCGGCCGATATCCCCAGCCACCGTCGGGATTTCCATTCTTCATCAGAAAATCGGCTGCCCTGTCTACGGCGGCCGGAGCAACTTTACATCCCGCGCGTTGGCAGGCCCACAGTGCGAGCACACCGTACTGAGACATACTCACGTCGCCCGGTTGCTGAGGACCATCACTCCACGAGCCATCGGCCCGCTGGACTGACTGGACATAGTCAGCGATTGCCTGCAGATTGGGCAGATACAGACTGCCGTCGATATCGGCCAGCAACATCGAATCGACGCCTGACCCGTAAATATGATCATAAGCGGATACGGGCTGGTATTGTGTATGGCCGCTGCGCTCCACAGCTGCGGCAATCGCCTGCGCTACGTAAGGGTCTTCCTTCGGAACTCCGCTCTTTACCAAAGCATATGCGGCCAGAACTTCATGGCCGCCATGTGGCCTGTTCTTTCCCACGGCCCCACGCAGGTAGGCCACCGCTTTTTCTACCGCCGCGTCAAACCGAGGAACCATCGTGCCCTTACGAGGTCCGTCCGCCGCTGTGGACGGTTTTCCAATCAGGAGCAGATAAACTGCGAACACCATGAACAGTCGCAAGATTTGCTCCGAAAGAAACAGAGACTGAGAAGACCAAAACCCACAAATTTGATGGTAACGCAGGCCTGATTCGGTGTCAAAGCGTGAATCACGCTTTATGCTTATGCTTTTGAAACTGAAGTCTGCCGGAAGGTCGCACGCACATGGTATCTCAGAACTCGATCCTCATCACTGGTGGAGCGGGATTTCTTGGATCACATCTTACGCGACAGTTGTTGGTCGATGCCCGTTATCAGGGTCTGCAGATTGTCGTTCTCGACGATCTGTCCGGCGGATTTGTGGAGAACGTACCGGATTCACCGGCGGTACAGTTCGTGACTGGCAGCGTGACGGATCACGAATTAGTAGACGACCTGTTCCGGAAATACTCGTTCCGATTTGTCTTTCATTTGGCGGCATACGCTGCTGAAGGTCTCAGTCATTTCATCCGCCGATTTAACTACTCGAACAACCTGCTGGGTAGTGTGAACCTGATCAATGCAGCGGTGCGACATGACGTACGGCATTTTGTATTTACCAGTTCAATCGCGGTATATGGCAGTGGACAAGTGCCGATGCTGGAATCCACTCAGCCGCAGCCGGAAGATCCATACGGCATTTCAAAATTTGCCGTTGAGCTTGATTTGAGGGCCGCCCACGAACAATTCGGCCTGAATTTTACTGTCTTCCGACCCCACAATGTGTACGGTGAATATCAGAACATCGGTGACAAGTATCGCAACGTTGTCGGGATCTTTATGAACCGGATTATGCTGAAACAACCGCTGCCGATCTTCGGCGACGGGATGCAGCAACGCGCGTTTTCCTATGTAGGTGACATTGTGCCTCCCATGATCGCTGCGCCCTTCGTGCCGGCAGCAAACTGTGAAGTTTTTAACGTGGGGGCTACCATTCCCGTGACGGTCCTGGACCTCGCCCGGGCCGTTTGCCGTGAGTTTCAGGTTGATCCTGAAATTCAGTTCCTGCCGGCTCGAAACGAAGTCAAAATCGCCTGGGCGGACCATGCCAAATGCGCGAAAATCTTTGGTCATAAGCCTGCAACGGCTCTGGAAGAGGGACTCCATCGCATGGCACGCTGGGCGCGATCCGTCGGCGCGAGATCAAGCAGCCATTTCAACAATATCGAAATTACTGAAGGCCTGCCCGCAGGCTGGAGCCAGCCTCAAGCCTGAGATGCCTGCTCAATCCGCGCTCGGCAGAAGTCTCTGCAGCGCGTCCCGCAGGACGGGATAATTGGCCTGAATCGAATATTTCTGCGCGACCGTCTCCCGACCTCGCTGTCCCATCTGCCAGCGTTTTTCCGGGTCACCACTCAGAAACCGCAGGGCTGTCAGCCATTCTTCCGTCGTCTGTGCCGCTATGCCGTTTTGATTGTCGTCCAGAATCTCCGCATTCACACCGACAGGTGCAGCGATCCCCGGCACTCCGACTGCCAGATACTGGATCAACTTCAACCCGCATTTGTAGATATCCCATTCCTGATTGGGAAATAACGGCATCAGCCCGATGTCGAACCGTCGCAGCTGATCGACTTCACGTTCTGGCTGCCATGGTTCATGAACTACATGGACACCCGACATGTCTATTTCGCGGAGTGCCGATATTTCGGGTACGACCACCCGCAGTTCGAACGGTGCCTCGCTGGCAAAGATGCGAAGTGCCTCAGCGGCTACCGACAGGTACTTCACATTGCCCGAGGTCCCCATCCATCCGATCACAGGATTCGATCCTGACCCGCTGCCTTTCGACCGTGCTGTGTATTCGTCCAGATCGACACATGTCGGCACATGGCAGATGCTGGAATTCAGAGGACGCACTTTTTCTTCGAGAAAATGATTTCCGCAGACAACGAGGTCCGCGAGCCGCATGAGCTCGTCGAATTTCTCCGGATATCGGAGAAATATGGCATCATCAACGTCGATCACCAGACGACCACAAGAATCGCGGAAACGTCGTTCCATGTCTGTCGTCGTGTTGTCGAATATTTCCCGATCGATAAAAACGATGTCGAATTTCCGGAGCCGCGTCCTCAACCAGTGCCACCAGCGCACACTCCGCTT
>JAGQQS010000159.1 GCA_020426105.1 Planctomycetaceae bacterium | reverse complement strand
TCTGTACAACATGCAGAGATGCCCTGCAATTTTCGTGTCTCTTCGTGTTTTTTGTGGCCAGCAAAACTCGAGCTGCGCGTGGATTTTTTAAGCCATAAAGAGACACAAAAAGTACAAACAACGTGCCGGAAGATTCGGGTCAGAACGTTGAGCTGGATAATCTGAAACTGCTGGACTGGATGGGTCGTCAGTTCCGGACGGACAAGCGAGGCGTGATTCCGGCAGGGTGTACTCCGATCCTGAATCTTCTGGACTACAGCGAAGATGCGTGGCTGGATCTCGTCATGAATTTCCGCAAACGGTTCCGGAACGAAGCGGGATCTGTCCTTTCCGTTGGTGCATTCCGTTCGAAGCGTCGAGAACGCCGGGCGCGGGCCGCAAGCGTTTAAGTTGATGTGGCAAAAACTGGTGCGAAAAGTGCTTTTGCGGTGCGTAGGCCAGTTTTGGGTGGATGGTACTGTTTGCCCAGGCGAAACAGGGTCTTATCTAAAACCGACTTTTTGAAGCTGAAAGTCAATTGACCGAATCATACACAGCCATCCAGCGTGCTGTTCGTTCGAGGCCCTCGCCTTGCTTCGCTGTTGATTCCAGAAACTGACCACGTTTCAGGATGCCGCTGTCATCGCCAAATACGCTGTCTCTGGTTGCAATCGACTGAGTCCTGTATTCAAGACCGCTGAGTCTCCACAACTTTGGGCCGTCAATCTGAATGGTCAAATTTCCGATTACGCAGTCCACCAGTTCAGGCCACTGATTGTTTGCCGTGACGGACTCTGTCACTTCAGGAGATTGTGGTTCATCTGCAAAACAAAATATCGGGCAGAGCAACAGGACTATCCCGCCAGAAGTCAACCCGTCGCATAGATTCAGATCACGCTTCATGGTTGTAGATCTTCAGCCAGTGAGGACACTGTGGGGTTGATACTCACAGGCGGCCAGACCATTGCAGTCTGCCCTACACAGCACCCCCTAAAACTGCATTCGTGGAAAGGCCACGCTGCAACATTGAGCAATTAGATTGACTACTTCGATTGTGTCGGCGTCTCAAGACGCGCCAGATCAAATATCACCGTCGGCAATTCTGCAAAAACTTAGCTGAGCACGGCGATGCGTTCTATTAAGTCCGCGCTGGCGATCACTTCAGACTGGCGGTCAGGTTTTAGACGGTACAATGATCTCCCATCGGTCCACGCGATCGTGCCAGCACTGCAGGCCGACCATGACAACACGTTGTCCGCCAGTTTCGATTCACTGCCGTCCGGCTGGCGACGAATGAGTTGCCACTCTTTGGGAACGAGAGGCTTTTTCGCTGAGCCGTCTCGATCCTGATTCAGGACCTTCTGAGTATCGACCGCCTGGCCCCACAGCATCAGATACGGATTCGCCTGCTTCTTTGCTGAAAGTGGTCCACCAGCAGAAATCAGCGGTTTGCCGGCGAACATCATCGACATGAAGTTAAAGAAATACACAAATGTTCGCAGCAGGCGATAAGGAAACAGCAGGACGTCCATCAGTACATCAACAAATGACACCGGTCTCTGTGTCTGTTGCTGTTGATACGGGCGTCGAATGTAGATCAACGAACCATCCGGCATCATGCGAGGCTGCAGCAGATCAAAGCCAGCTTCTTCATGCAACGTCTTGAGTTCCTCCGACTCCAGATCCAGCAACTCAATCCGATACTGGCTTTTACCAACAATGTATCCGTGTTCATTGCGGCCGATCGCGGCTGATTGAAATACCAGCTTTTTGGAATCGTCGTGAAGCCAGCTCGGCGATTCGTCGAGTGAGTCCGACATCGCGACATCTTTTCCGTAAAGACCGTCAGGTCGCGTTATCTTAAGTCCGACAGTCCCATCTTCGCGTGGCAAAGACAGCGCCAGCTCGCCGTCTTTGCGATGTCGCGACAGGTCTCGCAGCACAAATCCCTGTCGATGTACAAGTCGTCGTTCGATATCCGTCCGCATATTGTAACTGAACAACCCGCCGACAGCCCCCATGTCGAGCGTATAGAATATTTCGTCTGCCGTTTCACCAACGGCGACCGTGACAAACCGAATCTGCCGGCGTGGATCAGAATCTTCCCAGGGAGCAATTCCAGGCGGTTGCATACCGAGGTTTCCCCAGACGCCACTTCGGCCTTTCCATGCGTTCGCCTGTGAGTCACGCATTTCCCGAGTCAGCGCCTGTTTGGCAAAATCGCTCTCAATTTCCTTCAGTGGCATACCCGCCCTTTGAACAAACAGGCGCCCTCGCGAAATCCACGCCACCGAGATTGCTGTCGTGTCTGTTTGCGACATGAATAAAACTCTCTGCCTAAGCTTTACTGATCAGCCAGTACACGGTCGGGAGCGACCTGCCATTTAGCTTCGCTTAATCCGGCGTACGAACGTCTTGTGTTTTCCGGCTCATGAAGTCGGTAGATTCTGGAGTTCAGTGGATTAATGAGCAAGCATTTCGGAACATCAAAATTCGCTTTATTGGTTCTACCGTGGCTCTCAACGTTGAAGGGCAAATCGCAATGGGGACATGCTGCTGTACAGGACGTTGGCCTCAGCCGGCAATCGCGTAACCAGCCGAGTTGATTCGGGCGTCCCAGCCGTGAACCAGATTTCAGTATCTCGTGCTAACAGAATTCCGTCGTCCGAGCGTCAACCCGCAGATTAGATTACGTGTCATGGTTGTTGAGATTTCCCGACTGGGTAATAACCGGTCTCAATCCATCGATTCATGCGTTATCGGCTGTAATTCTGGCAG
The DNA here is from genome assembly GCA_020426105.1 of Planctomycetaceae bacterium. Taxonomy (GTDB): domain Bacteria; phylum Planctomycetota; class Planctomycetia; order Planctomycetales; family Planctomycetaceae; genus SXXK01. The sequence goes on along the minus strand of JAGQQS010000159.1, from coordinate 4,990 downwards.
TTAGTGAGCAAGTCTGGTTCTGACGATTCGATAACATGAAGAGTATTCGTAAGTTTAACGGGTCAGGGTGCGCGCATGGCTCAGAGCGTTGTCGATCTTTTCCAGCAACTCGCAAGAAACGAATTTGGTTTCTTCGCGCGGTTACAGACAATTTCAGAAATCATGTCCACCAATGTCCCGGCGGTCAACTCCGACGCTTCCCTCGGCGAAGTGATCGGGCACCGCGATCCGCTGTCGATCGGTTCATTGGTCGTCATGGATTGCGAAAAAGGAGATGTGATCGGACTATTGCGGCATTCGACGATGCTGCGTTGTCTGCCCCGGTATTTAAACACGCTCAGGGAAAATGATCGCGACCGCGCGATTCTTGCCACAAATGTCTGTGATTTGGTGACACGTCGGCCACCACATGTAAGCTCCTCCGCATCACCGCTTGAAGTGCTGGAGCTGATGGTGCGACAGAATTTTGACTGCGTTCTGGTTTATGATGATCCGCACAACGTGCTGGGCATCGCCACCCCGGTCAATTTCGCCTGCACAATGCTGCTGTACTATCGTGTCTTTCAGACCGTGCAACCGCTTCAGCGACTCCGCCTGGTGGATCTGGACAGTAATCTTTCACTGGACGAAATCTTCTGCCGTGGCGCGCAGACGGCCCGCGATGTCATGAGCCAACCGGTCGGAATTTCTGCTGCTGAGCCCGTCGCCAGAGCGATCAAAATGATGCAGGACCTGGATCTTGAATATCTGCCCCTCATCGATGATTCCCGGACAGTGACTGGCGTCGTACGGCGAAACGATATTCTCATGGCGCTTCAGCCTCCGTCACGACCCGATATTCTTGAACATGCAGGCGGACTGCCACCACTCATCGATCTGCTTTCTGCCGGGGTAGAACCAACACTGTCCGAACCAGTGGCCAGCATTGCCAAGGGACGTTTGATTTCGGTCTTGCCCACGACAAGGTTAGCTGAAACTCTGATGAAACTGGTTGAAACGGGGCGCGACGCTGTGATTGTCGAGGACAATGGCCAATTCCTCGGAACCGTGACGCTCACTGATATTGTCCGCGTCTTCAGAACTCTGATGCAGCTGCAGGCGATCAAGCAGCACTGATTGTTTCGCAAGTCGTGATCGCCGCAGTCGTAAGCAATAAGAGCCCGCAAAGTTGCCAGTGCCACATCAATAATGGGCTGTCTCCATAGCGACACGTGCGACAAAAGTTGCCATGACTCTCTGAGTGATCAATAACGATTGAAAGTCGTCGTGTTTTCGCGCTCCGTCACACCAAAAACGATGGATTCAGCGATGTACGTGCGATGTTCAGTGTATCGTTGCGACGGTGGATCGGGTAAAAGCGGAACGGCATCGGGATCCGTCCCGAACGCCAAAACTCTAACCAGCGACAATGTGTTCGCCAGGGTTCGTGCCGTGGGCAAAAACGGTTACATCCCGATTGTGCAGCAGCAGCAAAATCCCCTAAGGGATTATTTCCATTTGGCAGTCAGGAACGATACACTGCTGCGGATGGGGATTGCCATCCGCTTGGGTGATATCCAGGAACCGCACCTGCCGAATTTGCAACGACGAGAGAGCGATGAGTTCAGGCGACCCTCGGAACACGATGAACGCCCCAGTCACACCCGTCTGGATGACAGAGTTGTGCGAGCGATTCAGAGAGAAATGGAATACAAAAGAATCACTCAGCATTGAGTTTGTCATGGATCGTCTCCCGGCAGAAAATCGATCCATCGCGCTGCGCGCTCTGATCAAAGTCGAGTGCGAACTCCGTGCTCTCAGCGGAGAGATTCCAGCGCCGCGGGAGTTCGTGCAGCGATTTCCGGACTTCAAACGAGACGTTCTTTCGGTCGTTTCGCCGGAAAGCAGTAAGGAGTCACTCGCGCGCCGCGAAACGATGCCCGCGAGCAACTCGATGATTGACAGCAAATCCGAAATCGATTCGAGGTCGTTGAAAATCCCCCGGAAGCTCGGGCGATATCGAATCGAGCGTAAGTTGGGTGAAGGAGCGATGGGTGTCGTTTTCCTCGCCAGAGACGAAATGTTGAATCGCGCCGTCGCCTTAAAAATACCGCGTCGATATCAGGCAAGCGGGAGTGAAGAGCAGCTTCGTTTCAAGCGAGAAGCCCAGGCGGCCGCAGTTCTGCATCACCCGAGCATCTGTCCGATCTACGATGTCGGCGAGATTCAGGGCATTCAGTATATCAGTATGGGATTTGTCGATGGAGTTCCACTGTCACGGTACGCCGTGCAGGATTCTGGTTTAACAGAACAGCAGATTGCCCGCTACGTGCTTCAGATCGCGAAGGCGCTTGCGGTTGCGCATGAAGCAGGGTTCATTCATCGGGATTTAAAGCCCGCCAACATCATGCTTGACACGAATGATTTGCCGGTCGTTCTGGACTTTGGGTTGGCGCGCCGCATTGATGGCAAAAATGATCCGCGGCTTACACAAACCGGCATTGTTTTGGGTTCCCCGTGCTATATGGCACCTGAACAACTGGACGGAAATTCGGCGAAAGTGGGCCCTCATTCGGACATCTACAGCCTTGGTGTAATTCTTTACGAGCTGCTTGCGGGCAAAGTCCCGTTTGCAGGCAACCCCACATCGGTCATGGGGCAAATCCTGACTGAAACGCCCAAAAAACCATCGGCCTGGCGCACCCATCTGACGGTACGGCTGGAATCGATCTGCCTGAAAATGATGGCCCCGCAACCAGAGCAGCGATTTGGTTCGATGCAGGCTGTGGCCACTGCGTTACAGGAATATCTCGACAAGTTCGCTACAGACGATCCGCCATCGGTCGATGAATTTGCGGTCGGCATCTGTTCGCCCGATATGTGCGAACAGCGTAGGCAGCAGATTGAACAGCTCATCAAAGCCGGGGAATACAACAAGGCGGAATCGCTCCTGATCTCACTTTCACGGGATCGCAGCGAAGCAGTGCATAAATATTCCGTATGGGCCACCGCTGAACTCCCGAAGCTGCGGGAACTGCGGGAAAACGTGCGCAGCGGTCGTCAGGAAATCTACGATACAGCGAATCGTCTGATGAAGGCCTATGACTACAAGCAGGTCGTGCAGATATTGTCAGACTACCCGTATGATATCCGCACACCAAAAATGCAGAAACTGCTGGAACACGCGGAACTCATCCAGTTCGAGATCGACCGACTTGCTGAACGCATCAGGGAAGCGCAGCTCCGAGGTCAACGCACACTCCTGCTGCGATTGCTCGAGCAGAAGCTGGAACTAAAACCGAACGACCGGGAAGCAAGGGTTTTGTATGACCAGAATTCTAACCCTCAGAAAGCAGCGTTCTCTCACGCCCAATGGCTGCTGATTATACTGCTTTCAGCTGCGATCTTCGCAGCGTCTGCCTATATTTTGCATCAAAGATACAGTCCGGAATCATCTGACGCAGACAACGATACCGCCAGAATTGTGCCTGTGGATTCTGGAGCACCAGGCGACCGGGATACCGCACGATCCGACGCTCCATCATCGGCGGTTTCCAGCGCATCGGAGGATCCTACCCCATTTGAAATGGCCCTCCGAAATTCAATCCGCAACAAATCTGTTCCACCGCGTGCCATGGGACCATTGAATGCCCGTCTTGCAAACGAGCTTCAATCGGCCTGGGCAAATCACCTTGTTGTCGCCGTCGCGCCAACAAATACCATTGGCATGAGTCTCCGTTTCATTCCTCCCGGCGAGTTCATCATGGGCAGTTCTCCGAGCGAGGACCACCGAGAATCCGATGAGGGCCCGCAGCATCGAGTCCGGCTGACAAGGCCGTTCTACCTGAGTGTCACCGAGGTAACTCACTGGCAATGGTTTGAAGTTCTTGGAACGCGACCATGGCTTGGAAAAGAATCTGCCAGGCTCGGTGACAATTTTCCAACGACTTTCGTGAACTGGAATGACGCGGTGCAATTCTGCAAAAAACTTACCGAGCTGGAAGGTGTGGTTTACCGGTTACCCACAGAAGCAGAATGGGAATATTCATGCCGGGCCGGCAATGAAAAGGCCCGCTACTTTGGGAATGATTTAACACCGTTGAATGAGCATGCCTGGTGGGGTGGAGCATCCCGAATCGGCAGTATTCAGGGCGAGAAGTATCCTCATACCGTGGGAACCAAAAAACCCAACGCTTTCGGTCTCTTCGACATGTACGGCAATGTCTATGAGTGGTGCCAGGACAGCTACGACCCCTTTGCATACGGCACCCGCACTGGTACCACACCAGACCCGATCGTTAAACGGGAGAACGCCGAATGCGTGGTTCGCGGTGGTTCGTGGGATCTGAGCTCAGACGATTGCAGATCCGCTGCACGCTACCACCTCGCACCATCTGAAAGCAACGGCAGCTGCGGTTTTCGGATTGTTCGCGAGATTGCGTTGTCATCAGCACAGGCCGAAAACATTGATGCATCGAACCGTGGCGACTCCAACACTCCGAATACCCGGGCGCAACCCTGATCTCGCTCAGAAGCTCAGTCTTGCAGAGCCTGGAAACAAGGTCGAAAAATTCGGAAATCGTCAGACAAAACAGCCGCCCAAAGCGCTTACAATCTGGAGAACGAATAAAACACTGCTGAAAAGTTTCCCGGAAACCGTTCCGCGTGTCCCGGTGCGATTTGCAATACCTCACTTCACGCATATCGGGGAGCCCTTGAATGCTCTTTCCCGTCCTGTTTTCGCAGAGACCACCGTCGTGCCAATGGGAACCACTTTCCATCGCCCGATTGCCGGGCATTGTACTTTGGGCATGGTATCGTCCGGCACACCTGCCGACAGGCGTTGTCGTCTCGATTCCGGCGGAACTCTTAGCCGCTTTCCCGGCAGGATTTCCCTTCACCCTGGGTGACGTGCTGGCGGCAGCGAGCGTTCCGCCGCAACAATTCCAGGCGGTCTCGCTGTTTGGATACGAATGGCAGCCAGCCATGGCGGTCACGTCGATAGTCCATC
>JAGQQS010000158.1 GCA_020426105.1 Planctomycetaceae bacterium | reverse complement strand
TGCCGCTTGTCCCACCCTGCCAGCAGAATCATTTAAAAACGCCTTATAAATTGTTTCTTTGAAAGCTGCACGATCTCTCAATTAGCAGGGCGAAGCAGTACCTTGCCTCGCACGGACGAATCTTCCGACGCCTCAACAGCCGCAGCGAACTGATCGAAGGAATATGTTTGAGCGATGTGTGTCTGTAACACACCCGATTGAATCAGGTTCGTCAGCCGATTGACAAGTCGCAGCTTCGAAAGCAATCCGATATTCGTCATATAGCTGCCGAGCCAGAATCCCTCGACACGACTGCCGGTCGTCATCAGAACACGCGAGCTGAATACCAGCGGTTCGTTGCTGAGTGTTCCGTATGCCAGCATTTTTCCTGTCTGTCCCAGACACTGGATGACGGCTGACCCGGTCGCGCCGCCCACGGCATCGATTGCATAACGCAGGCCCGGCTCCGGACTTCCCATTGTCCTGCGAACGGCAGCGCTGAGTTGTTCCGGTGTATGCCGCGTCTCATCAAACACTTCAACATGGTCTGCTCCCAGTCGATGTAATTCTTCAACTGTGCGTTCATGGCGCACGACATTGAATGTTTTAAAGCCCGTTGCTTTTCCAAGTCGGATGATCATGCGACCCAGTGCCGAGCCAGCAGCGGTCTGGACAAGCCATTGTCCGCGCGGAATCCTGAGCACTTCGCGTGTCATTACCCAGGCCGTGGCGGGGTTGACAAAAAATGTAGCAGCCTGTTCAACGGACAGTCGCTTGCTGACCGGGATGATTTGTGACGCGGAAACCACCGCATAGTCCGCCCAATTGCCCCCCTGACGATTGAGCACAACGACGCGACGATTCATGAACAGACGACCGCGTAAACCGCCCCCCGAGGCCTCGACAATCCCCACGCCTTCGAAGCCGGGCGTGGCCGGGCACTTTGCCGGGATCGTGTAGCGCCCGCGAATAAACATCAGGTCAGACGGGTTGACTGGTGTCGCCAGAATTCGTACGAGTACCTCCCCATGTTTCGGCACAGGTCGCTGGATTTCCTGGACGCGGAGAACTGCAGAGGGTTCTCCCGGATGTTCAAACTGCAGGGCTTTCATAAAGTAGTCCGTTGTGTGACGCGCGGGCATCTTCTTCGCTGCCGACACTATAGTAGAATACTATCCGGATTGCAGTAGAATACAGGCTGTGGCCGGAGGGTGGCGGGCTCAGCGAACATCATCCTCGATTCCGACGCATGCTGCGCGCTGTCGATTGAGATTCAAAACTATGTTCCAGGTGAAGCGAGTGATTATCGGGGTCGAGATGCCTGCGGAACGACCGTGGGATGCTTCCCGGCTGAAGTCGCCCAGCCTGCTGGCCGTGCGCGAAGGGTGTCGGCTTGCAGACGGCGGACGGATTTCTGTCACGCTGGCATCCGTCCTTCCGAAGCAGTCACCCGGCTGGTTTGGCTCACCCGGAGACGCGGCTCGACAGTCCGGCCAGGACCGTATCGCCGCCGAGAATGTGCTCAATCAACTGAGGCAGCAGCATGCCGCGCCTGAGAGCTCACCGCAACAATTCAGCTGCGTTGTCCGAACCGGCGACGCCTGGGAAGAGCTCATTCGACTGGGTGGAAATCGTCCGGACTCGTTAATCGTCTGCGGAACTCGTGATCTGGGCTCACTGCGACGAGTCCTGTTTGGCAGCACAGGACTTAAACTGCTGCGCCTCGCGCCTGGCCCCGTGTGGATTGTGAAGCCGACTCCGACAGAAAATAATAGAATTGATATCGTCGCCTGCACGGATCTGGGACCGGTTGGTGCCGATGTCATACAGACTGCGATTTCGATGGCTGCCGTCAATTCCGGCCGGGTCCATGTCGTCCATGCCGCCGAACCCGGGGCAGATACAACCGCATTGACCGACCGAGTCCACGCTCAACTGGCGGCAACGGACTATCGCACGCTGCAGGCCGGCGTCAAGGTGACCGTGTCTGTCGGTGACGCGGATCAGTGTATTCTCGACTGCGTGAAGCAATGTCAGGCAGACCTTGTGATTCTCGGCACGTCGTCCAAAACCGGCACGTCCGGCCTGCTGCCCGGCAGCACGGTGGAACGTCTGCTCCCTGAGCTCAAATGTTCCGTGCTGGCGTTGAAGCCGGAAGGGTTTCACTCTGTGTTGCCCCCTGAATTCTGGACCATGCAACGAGTGAACGAAGCCTGATCGGAAAGTGGAAATCTGATGCAGCCCGATGACAAACTGTGCTACTGTTTTCATGTCAGCCAGCGCAAGATTCAGAACTATCTGCGAATCCATAAACCCCGTGTGCCCAGTCAGATCAGCGAATGTGGCGGAGCCGGGACCGGCTGCGGATGGTGTGTCCCTTTTCTGAAAAAGCTGTTTGATGCAGCGAGGGTCGATCAGACGGGAGCGATTGAAGAATCAGCAGAACAGTATGCTCAGGCGCGAGCGGCTTATGTGCAAAACGGCAAGGGGAAACCACCAGCATCCGCGGAACCACTTCCATGAATGAACGCGTCACGGGCAGTCTGCTGACCAATCTGAAACAATATTGGGGGTACCCGGGATTTCGACCATTGCAGCGGGAGGCCATGACGCTGGTCATGAGCGACCGCGATTCTCTGGTTGTGCTGCCGACGGGAGGAGGAAAGTCACTGTGCTATCAGGTACCCGCTGTAAGTCGTGATGGGATGGCACTGGTCGTCTCACCGCTAATTTCGCTGATGAAAGATCAGGTCGATGCATTGCAGGCGGTCGGAATTCAGGCGGCCTGTATTAACAGCATGCAGTCTGCTCAGAGCAAGCGCGAGGTCGCGGCCCTGATTCGGCGGCGTGAATTGAAGTTGTTGTATATTGCCCCGGAACGGCTGGTGCAGCCGCAGACGATTGAATTCCTGCAGGGGGTCGGCGTTTCATTTATTGCGATTGACGAAGCGCACTGTATCAGTCAGTGGGGGCATGATTTTCGACCGGAATATCGTCAGCTGCGATGTCTGAAGCAGGCGTTTCCCAAAGCGGCCGTACATGGATATACGGCAACGGCGACGGAGCAGGTCCGGGCAGATATTGCCGAACAACTCGGCATCGCGAACGCCGAGATTCTGGTCGGCTCATTTGATCGCCCGAATCTGCGTTATCGCGTCGAGCGGCGGACGGATCCCGCCGGGCAATTGCAGCGCATTCTGCAGCGGCACAAAGGCGAATCGGGAATTATATACTGCATCAGCCGCAAGAACGTCGACAGTACGAGCCAGATGCTGAACCAGCTGGGGTTTAAAACGCGGCCCTATCATGCGGGCATGTCCGATGAAGATCGCCGCCGGAGTCAGGATGCGTTTATTGACGAAGACGTGAACATCATTGTTGCGACGGTTGCGTTCGGGATGGGAATTGACAAGAGCAACGTTCGTTTCGTGATCCATGCCGAGATGCCGCGCTCTCTGGAAAACTACCAACAGGAAAGTGGACGGGCAGGACGCGACGGGCTGGAGGCGGAATGTTGTCTGCTCTACGCAGCAAATGACGCGGATACGTGGGAATACCTGATGAAGGACACCGAGGATCCGGATGTGCGGCAGGCAGGGCTGCGAGCTATTTCGGCCATGCAGCAGTACTGCGTGAGTACGCGTTGCCGTCATCGCCAGCTCGTGGAACATTTCGGTCAGTCACTGGAGTCCGAAAACTGCGGGGCATGCGATTTCTGCCTGAATGAAATGCTGCCGGTTGAAGAGCCCATGATTCTGGGCCAGAAGATTCTGTCATGCGTCGTGCGTCAGGGTGAACGCTTCGGTGCAGCGTATACGGCACAGGTCCTGCGCGGATCCAAGGCCAAAAGAATTGTGGAAAACGGGCACGATAAACTCAGCACCTGGGGCCTGTTGAAGGATGAACCCGAACCGCAGTTACGCAACTGGATCGACCAGTTACTGTCTCAGGGATTTCTGCGGCAGGCAGGGGAGTACAATTGTCTGGAAGTAACACCCCGCGGGCGTCAGCTTCTGAAAGGGCAGGCGATCCCCGTGTTACTGCGGCTTCAGGTCGCAGAGTCGGCGCAGCCACTGGACGATCAGTGGGCGGGTGTGGATCGTGACCTGTTCGAAGAACTTCGCGGGATGCGAAACCGACTGGCGGTCATGAAACACGTTCCACCTTACATTGTTTTTAGCGATGCAACGCTGCGCGATCTGGCACGCCGCCGGCCTTCAAACATGAATGGCCTGACGCGTGTGCATGGCATCGGTGCCCAAAAACAGAAAGAATTTGGCGCTGACGTGCTGCACACGATCCGAACATGGTGTCAGTCGCACAACCTCGCCATGAACGTTGAAAGTTCAGGCTCTGTCACGACACGATCAGCGGGCGTTCGTCCGGCTCCCGTACGCGAAAGCGCAAGCGGAAAGTACTTCGACCTGTTCGAAAACGGCCTTTCGATGGAAGATGTCGCCCATCAACTGGACTGCAGTCTGGACACTGTCAGTAAATATCTCAGTGAATACCTGAAAGCACATCGGATTACGGAGATCGCCCCGTGGGTAGCACCCAATCTGCAGTTGCTCGTGAAGAATGCCATCGGTCAGGTCGGCTGTGAACGCCTGAAGCCGGTCTTTGAACAGCTGGGAGGGCAGGTCGATTATGCTCGCATCCGGATTGTGGCGACCGTCTGGGAAATTCAGCAGGAAGAAGACAGCCGCACCTGAAGCGCCTCAGCTTTCTGAGTCCACCGCGCGACGCATTAAGCAGGTTCACAGTGAGAAATTGTGAAACGGAGATCATTCCTGGGCGACATCGCTTGAGATTCCCGGGAAGCGTCTGAATAATACAGGTTCAGCGAAAGGCTCCAGCAGGGGCAAAACGCTGTCTCCAATCGCGGCGGGTCCAGCCTAACCGGGTCAGGTCCGAGAGGAAGCATCCCTGCGGTCACGGTATTCGGGTGCGTGCGGAGGCAGCGTTTTGCCCCTTTTTGCTGCGCGTAATCCCGCCGACGGAGCGGCGGGTGTACTGTACGCCCGTCGCTCCGCCGACGGGATTTTGCAGCACCTCTGGTTCGTCACGACCTCTGAAGTGGATTGGTCAGAACAACATCGATCTCAGAACACGCGCCGCAAAATGCAGGGTGAACAGAGCGGCGGCGGACGCCAGAGTGGTAGCCCCGAGCAGCAATAACAGAATCTCTGCTCCGTGCAGCATGGCGATTGTCAAACGACTGCAACCCAGTCGAAACATGGTTTGCATTTCTGTTGCGCGGAGTCGCATGGACAGATTCACCACCAGCCCCAGCAGCAGGCTGGTGACAAGTCCGGCGGCAACTGAACAGATCCATGCGAGCTGTTCAATTCGAAACACGATGCTCAGCAGCTCGTCAATCACCTCCGGTGGTTTCAGGCATTGCGTTGTGGCATTTGACGATAGGTAGCGTCCCATAATCTGCGCGCGTGCCTTATCGGTTTCCGGAACCACAATGATGGCGGTGAGTGGAAATGTGGAAGGCTCCCCGTGAAAATGAAATGAATCGATGTTAGCGGGCGTGATCTCCGTGTAGGGCAATACGGCGGCATTTGCCGTCACAGATCCGGATTCCGCATCACTCTTCAGCAGCAACTCCGAGTCCGTTTGCGGATTCAGATTCTGATGTCCGTGTCCAATTCCGTCAATCACCCATGTCGTGCGAATATCCGTGAACACGGCATCGTCATCGGGTGAATGAGCGGCTGACAGGATTCCAACAACACTCATTTTGAGCGGATAGTCACTCGCAAGGTTAAAGGCGTTGCGGGGCGCGGACAATAACGAGTCACCGGGACGCAACTGCATGCGCTGCGCCACATTCGCCCCCACGACACATTCGCCGAGCAACCCAGCCATTCGTCCGCTGGCAATGTGCAGATTACGGAACTCAAGGTACTCAGGTGATGTCCCAACGATCACAAACCCCTCAATCCCGGGCCGTGACTGCGTGCGATACCGGACATGCAGCGGTATCGCCACGGCCGGCGCAGATGCCGCTGAAAGTTCATTGACCGGTTCCATCTCCGCCATCGTGGTCTCCGCAGGCGGCAATGAGTCAAAGTACAAGGCATGCAGTACAAGATCGATCCGACTGCCCCGCGCTCCCAGTACCAGCGGCGTCGCGTTGGCGCGTTCGGAAATCTCACGGCGGAACTGGTCGAGAACCATACGCACCGTGATCGGCAGCCAGATCGTGATCGCCAGGCTGAGCAGGATGGTCACAGAGCGTCCGCGATGCCAGGCAAGTGATCTCCATGCCAGGTAGAGGGCATTTTTCATGATGCTCCCCCGGATGCCTTGTCGACTCCTCTGCGTTCCAGAAACTGTTCAAACGGAATCACCCGATCGAAGTACTTCAATAATGAATGATCGTGTGTAACCATAATCAGCGTAGCCCCCGAACGTTCCGTCTCTGACAGCAGGAGCTCAACGATACGCTCGGCATTGACGGGATCAAGATTGCCGGTAGGTTCATCTGCGAGCACAATTCGGGGCGACAGCAGCAATGCGCGACAGATTGCCACCCGCTGACGTTCCCCCTGTGAAAGTTGCGTCACCGAGCGATGTTCGAAGGCCGACATTTCTACGCTCTGCAGCAGCGATCGACCACGTTCTCGCAGTTGTTTTGTGACGGACACCGAGGGATGAATGCGACACGGCAGCAGAACATTGTCAAGGACATTCAGGTAGTCGATCAGCTGAAAATCCTGAAAAACCTGCCCGACATTCCGAAGTCGAAAAAGACGACGTGCATTCTCGTCCAGGCCATGCACTTTGAATTCGCCCACGTTCACTTCACCACCGGCCCCGGGCAGAATTCCAGCGATCAAATTCAGCAGCGTCGTTTTTCCTGACCCGCTGGGCCCCACGATCACCGTCGATCGTCCGGATTCAAAGGTCAATTCTGGAATCCGCAACCGAAACGTGCCGTCTCCATAACTGAATGTGAGGTGCTGAATCAGGATCATGCGGATACGGTTCCAGTCGTCTTTCTCATGTTTTCCGGGTGCGTGAAGCCCCCCCGCGTTAGCAAGTGCCAATGCACAATGGATGCAAAACTTTACGAATCTTTTAAACCGATCGAGCGCGCTGCGCAATTCACAGAGCAGCTACGGTGAAACACTGTGTGAAGTTGAACGATGTCTGTCAAATGGGAATCGTTGTCTGGCTGGCAATCGCAGCACAGAAGCAATATCGTGCAATTTTCGTTTGTAGTCCCGCTATTAGGCGGCAATCACTGTCAAACAAACAAGACAATCACCGCCTAAACGCGGAACTGCGAACCAGGCTCATCGCTTCGATGAACGGTATTGCTGTTAAACGACCAGTGACAGGTGCAACCAACGGCGAACGTGATTAGAATTTGAACACTTGATTTCCTGCCTGTTTTTTGAACGGTAAATTTGCCGCATGCCGATTTCCATCAACAGTTTTTCAGACCACGATCAGCAGATTTGGGACGAAGAACTTCACGACTTTGTCCCTGATCGCGTCTTCGATGCCCACATCCACATGTTCCATCCGGAGCATCTCGCCGCGTCCGCGCGGAATGAGGATTCCTGGGGATACACTGACTTCGCGACTTTACAACAATGGGCCGCCCGGTTGTATCCCGGTCGCGAAACACATTTCCTGTCGTTGGGCTCGCCTATGCCGGGGATTGATGTACGGCAACACAACCAGTGGAGCATCGCGGAAATTCAGAAGGACCCGCAGTCACGTCTGAATCGGCTGGTGACACCTGCGTGCCGTCTCGAAGATATTGAACGGGATGTCCGCAAGCCGGGAGTGATCGGACTAAAGCCGTACCGTTTTTTTTCTGTCACCGGAGATATCGCGCAGTGCCGGATTCATGAGTTTCTGACGCACGAACAACTGGAACTGGCCAATGAGTCAGGGCTTTGGGTGACGATGCACCTGTCGCGATTCCATGGATGCGCGGATGAGTTCAACCTGCGTGACCTGCGTGAATTTACGGGGCACCGCTATCCGAACGTCAAATGGATTCTGGCGCATTGTGGCCGCAGTTTTACATACTGGCCGATCCGGAAGGCAATAGATGAACTGCGCGATATGCCGAATATCTGGTATGATGTTTCAGCGGTGACTGACGTACGGCCTATGATCACGCTGTTTACGCGCGAGAACCGCCGCCGCATTTTATACGGGTCAGACGGCGTTGACGCGATGTATTTTCGTGGTCAGTATGCGGCTCTGGGGCGGGCATGGCAATACGTGGATACCGATCGCCTCAACCTGAAATTCCCGCACTGCGATGGTCGACCGATTCTGGCAATTTATGAACAGTTGTTGTCGATGAAGCACGCGGCGGAAATTGCACAGTGGTCGCCGGACGATATTCAGAACCTGTTCTGGCGTAACGCTGCAGAAGCCTTTCACGTTCAGTTTGCTGATACCGCGCCTGCCCCGGGCGGATCTCAAACACAGGCGACATACGCGCACGCAAAACAACGCATTCCGGGTGGCACACAATTGCTCAGCAAACGCCCGGAGATGTTTGCCCCGGGACTTTGGCCTGCGTATGCACGCGAGGCACGCGGCTGCGAGGTGATTGATCTCGATGGGCGACGCTTCATCGACATGACGACATCCGGCATCGGATCGTGTCTGTTAGGCTATGCGGATCCCGACGTAACCATGGCCGTTCAGCAACGAATCGCCCGTGGTTCCATGTCATCGCTGAACGCGGCGGAAGAGGTCGAACTCGCGGATCTGCTGATTGAAATTCATCCGTGGGCGGAACAAGTGCGGTTTGCTCGATCTGGCGGAGAGTCCATGGCGATTGCCACGCGGATTGCGCGGGCTGCCACCAAACGTGACAAGATTGCGTTCTGCGGTTATCACGGTTGGTCCGACTGGTACCTGGCTGCCAACCTCAAACCGGACGGTGCATCCGATGACCTGCACGGACACCTCTTGCCGGGACTGGCGCCCACCGGTGTGCCGCGTGGTCTCGCCGGGACAGCGTTACCGTTTACGTACAACCGATTGGAAGAACTGGAACAAATTATCGCACGCCATGGTCATGAGCTGGCGGCCGTCGTGATGGAGCCCACACGTTCGGCCGATCCCCAGCCTGGTTTCCTGGAGGGCGTTCGCGAACTCTGCAACCGCTGCGGCGCAGTTCTTGTGTTCGATGAGATTTCTTCCGGCTGGCGGATGCATCTCGGTGGAGTTCATCTGAAATATGGCGTCGAGCCGGATATCGCGGTGTTCGCCAAAGCCATCAGCAACGGTCACCCGATGGCCGCCATTATCGGGCTCAGACGCGTGATGGACGCCGCACAGACGTCGTTTATTTCGAGTACCTACTGGACCGAAGCGGTGGGCCCGACGGCGGCGCTGGCCACCATTCGCAAGCTCCGCCAGGTCAACATCGCCGCCCACACAAATCGGATTGGCAGTTTGATGCGTGAAGGCTGGCAGGTGTTAAGCCAGCGCTGCGATGTTCCGGTGAAAGTTTCCGGACATGCTCCGCTGCTGCATCTCAGCTTCGATTACGAACATGCTGCGGCGCTGAGCACCTTGTTCACCGCACGCATGCTGGACAAGGGATTTCTGGCAGGCAGTGGATTTTATCCGAGCTTCGCGCACACGGCTCGGCATATAAGCGATTATTTGTCGGCCGCTGAACCCGTCTTTATGGAACTCGCCGATACGATTCGTAAGGGGGATGTATTATCGCGCCTTCAGGCTGTCGGGACGACAGTTCGTCACACGGGATTTGCCCGTCTGACGTAGCGGGATCTGGAACTGGCAAACCGCACAGCGCAAGCCGCCTGTTGATTTGATGTGGCCCAGGATCGTTCTCGTTTAAGGATTTGTCGTTGTGTATTCACAGGGTTTCACAAAGTGCCTTCTTCCCCTCCAAGGGGGGATCGTGCAGCATTTAAATTGATAGTTCATAAGGCGTTGTGTAATGATTTGGC
>JAGQQS010000157.1 GCA_020426105.1 Planctomycetaceae bacterium | reverse complement strand
TGAAGGATCTCAAACAGCGCGGACTATTGGAGTCCACGATTGTGATCTGGACGGGTGAGTTCGGTCGACTGCCGATTTCTCAGGGATCTGACGGCCGTGACCACAATCGCCATGCATTTACATTGTGGATGGCGGGGGGCGGATTCAGACAGGGCTACGAGCACGGATCGACCGATCCATTTGGATATGCCGCGGTCGAGAAAGTGGTCAATGTCCAGGATCTGCACGCAACGTTGCTCGCGTCGCTGGGGCTTGATCATACTCAACTGGCAGTTCCGTATGACGGACGGGACACAAGCCTGACAGATGCTGAAGTCACACACGCAAAGATTATTACCGATCTCCTGCGTTAGCTAAAAGGCTTCGACGAGTGGTAGTTCACTGGAGGCTTTTTCGGTCACAGGCGACACTGGATTTGCCGGTGACCATGATGCTTTGGCAATCCCGGTCGTGGGCTTTGTGGCCGAGAATGCGGGATCAGGTGTGGGTAAAACAGCCGTGTTTGGCGTCGAGTTCAGTGGCATTGTGGGTGGTGTGGCGGAAGGTGATTCCGTCTCAAACGACCATTCACTCCCAGCCGGTGGCATCGCCGAAGTGTTGCCTTCGAATGATCCAGTGCCGAACGACATCGAAGTTGCCTGGTCGGGCGGCATGGCCACCATGGCGTCTGCAGCCTGCCATCCTCCGTGAGGATCCATCATCATTTCCTGCGGATGCCGGCCACTTGCGTAGTATCCATTCATTAGACTCGGGTTCATCGTCGATGCCATCGGCATGTTTGCAGTATACTGCCCAGGTGCAGCGGCCATTTGATTAACAGGCCCCGTCAACGGATATCCGTTCATTGCCATCTGCGTTTGCGCCATCTGCATCTGTGCCATCTGAGCACCGCGTGACGGTGGTCCGAACGCCGTTTGCTGGCGCGGCACCTGATATGGATGGACTCCGCGGGCCATTGCTGTTGCCGACATAGGGCTGGCCGCGCCAGCCGTTTGGGAGGCGGCAGCGATCCGCGAGTGAACTTCCGGCTGATTCCAGTCGGACTGCAGTGAACGCTGATAAATGGCCACTGCCTGATCCGGGTGTCCAGTTTCCTCGTAGTACTGCCCCAGATGTGCGAGTGCTGTCGGATGACTTGGATTGACCTGCAGAGCTTGCTGAAGCGACTGAGCAGCGAGGTCGGGTTGACCCATTTCACGCTGTAACCATGCCAGTTCGACATGAGATTCCGCCACATAAGGTTGTGTGGCAACCCAGGATGTCAGCAGACTTGCCGCATCCTCGCTGCGTCCCTGAGCAATCATAGATTCTGCCAAACCGTGGTACGCTGGCTGATGCGACGGTGCGATGGAAATAGCCTGGCGAAACAGCTGCTCTGCTCCCTCCGGGTCGCCCGATTTCATCTTTGCCTTGGCGTAGTTCGCAATGAAGTCGGGGTTACTTGGATTTGACAACATCGCCTGCTTGAACTCACCGGCTGCTGCCGTGAAATTTCCCTGTTCGTAGTACGACATGCCGGAAGAATTTGCCGTGTAGCCGTTGATCGTATGACAGCCAGCCGCGTTGATCATCAACAATAGAGAAAGGCAGGAAAGTTGCGAATGCAACCTGAAAGACAACATGACGGGAACCTTTCAGAGAATTCTGGAAGGGTGAATGAGCCGGGCTGGGAGCAGGAAGATCCTGCCATTTGCCGCGTGAGAACGAGGAGAGGGCGGCAGAATACCCGCAGCGGCTGTTTTATAGCAACGTCGATTCAGCGGTGATCGACGTCAAAACTCCCATCGGGATGAACATTCGGCAGTTTCTGCTGTTTTGCGAGGGGCTCCCGCACGCTCCCTCGCAGAAACAGCCGGTATGTGGGCAGTTTTCCTCAAGTCGCCATCAGCCTTCGGCAACGTTCACGTAGACTTTCAGGGCTTCCTTGTCTTCCACAAGCAGACGCATCATTTCCTGATAGTTATTTAGTCCCTGAACCGGTGTTGTCAGAATCTTTTGAATGACTCCCGGCCAGGTCATTTCTCCCAGCGCCAGATCGGCGATGCCGGATTCAAAATGGCGAAAATTGGCATTGACCGACCCGACCAGCAGTTTGTTGCCCAACACCCAGTTGAGATTGATACTGTCGGACGGGACTTCCACCTGCCTGGTCCCGCCGGTGATACTCGTCCAGACCATACAGCCGTTGTGTCCCAGCGTCTGCATGGCCTCGAATGCGATCGCGCTATTTCCGGTGGCTTCGATAATGAGGTCCGGCTTTCCGGCAGTGGCAGCGAGCGCTGTCAGTGTTGAATCCTGCGTACTGATATAAGTGGCGCCGAATCCTTCAGCGATTTCTGATTTGAGGTTTGGTTTGCGTCCGCGGGCAAGCGTAAAAACTTCAATTCCCCGCAAACGCAGGATGAGCGTGGCCAGCAGGCCGATTTGACCGGCACCGGTAACCCAGGCACGTTTTGGCTCCCAGACCTGCAGCCGTTTCTGAGCCAGAATCGCCTGATCGACCGCCTTGGCCGCACAGCTCATCGGCTCCGCAAGGACATGCAGATGTCGAAGTCCAACGGGAATACGGACAATGAATTCTTCGTCGTCGGCAAAATATTCGGTCAGATACCCGTGACGCAGATTGATGCCGCGCTCGTAGTACTCTTCTTCACTTGTAATATCCGAACGACCGATGCGGTCGTATATTGAGCTTCCCGGCCGCCGAACAGTGCATGTTACATAGTCACCCACTTTGACCCGGCGAACATTGGGGCCGATTTCTTCCACGACACCAAAACATTCGTGTCCGATCACGAGAAAATCATAACCCTGCGGTGCCTTCCCATACAGCGCGTCATTGATTTCCCGATCCGTTGCATCGACCCCCACCTTGAGCACGCGAACCAGGACTCCGCGTCCATCAGCAATGTCGCTCGTCGATGGTTTTGGCAATTCGGCAAGGTGCACACTGTTTGGTGTTCCGGGGCGAACGGCAATGGCTTTCATGAATTAAAAATTCCTTTTAGAGCTGACGCTTCGAAGTTGAAATCACGGGTATGTACGGACCATGCGACATTCGTCGATCGTGCGATCTGATCAACGGCAACTATTTTGGATCGGACGCTGTTAATGCGGTTACCTTTTTTGCCGCCGCTGCGGCAGCCGCTGCTTTAACGTCGGTGATTTTAACCGGCACGAATCCCTGACGCTTGCTCTCGTCAGCGGCTTCCATAAACGCATACAAATCAATGGTCTCATCCGCAGAGACAGGAGGAGTCCCGGTGCGAAAGAATTTTGCGATCTCGACCACGAGTGGCCGGTAACCACCGTATTCTCCCAGCGAGGCGATCCCTTTGCTGCCAAACGCTGTACCACCATACCCGGAACCTCCCGCACGAATTCCGCGAAACGTCCCAATCCGACCGCCAGACCAGACTCCTGTCACCTGGTCAAAGTTTTCAGTCGATGTCCGCACAACCGATTCACACCCCGCCCCCATCACAGTAAACAGCGTCTCGCAGCCGTGAATCCCGTACCAGAACAGGTCCGGGTGCGTTGCTTCCAGTGAACAGGGTGAGTAAGCGTCGCAACCGGTAACCTCCCCAATCGACCCTCCACGAATCTCCTGCGCGGCCTTAGAAAAGCGAAGCGACGAGGAACTGAAGACTGGCGTCCCATAATGTTTCGCCAGCTCAAAGATCGCGATCGCGTCAGCGAGTGACCCGGCAATGGGCTTATCAATGAAAACAGGCTTGTGCGCTTTGAGCACCGGGACCACCTGTTCAAGGTGAGGTCGGCCATCGTTGGTTTCAAGTAACACGGCGTCGACCTGCGAGATCATCGTGTCAAGGTCATCACAGATTTCGACACCCAGGGCCTTAATTTTGACCGTGTAGTCAGGAACTCTTTTGACGCTGCTTTCGATATCGGGGCTGCCTTTGGGATAGACCAGCACAACTCGAAAACCCGTGACTTCAGGATCTGGCTCCTGCTTGTTAAACAATTCAGCGAACGCAAGACAATGCGACGTATCGAGCCCGATCATGCCGATTCGCACGGGCTTTGCAGGTTCGTCTGCGGAAACAAGAACCGAAGTGAGCATTATCAACGCCAGAGCGGGACCGGTCATCAAGTTTGAGTACATCGAAAAATCCTGCACGGGACCGAGAAGGAGTTCAGAAGCTTTATGCGGCGTCTGAGCGTGTCGTAAGCAAACGTCTGCCAACCGAGGAAACAGCAACCGCCACGCCGCCTATTGTAGAGATGCGACTCTGTGTTTAGAAGGCCGCCGAATGCATTGTTCAAGCGCTGAGATCATCCCAGTCGAAGCGAATTTCGAGTGACGTCGGTTTAATATTTCCTCGCCGAATCCCGGATTTCAGACATTTTGCTTCGTAGACATTCCTCAACTGGCAGGTACTGGAATCACCGACGGTGACTGCTGAGCGGGATAGTTGTCCGATCCGCATGGCGTGCGCGTACCACGGGTTTTCCGAGAGCAGGATGTCCAGCCTTGTCCCGATTTCCTGAGCCGATGGTTGTGGCGAATCCGGCGGAAGCTCGATTAGCAGACGATAACCCAATGCCTTACGCTGCGGCACGAGCATCGCGAATCGGGGTTTAAGGCCAAGCTGCTCCGCCAGCCGTGCAAGTGCCGACCCTACAAAGACTTCACTTAACTTCTCTCCGACCAGATCGCTGGTCCTGTTCCCGCGACCACAGAAGCGAAGCATCGGGCACTGCTCCAGAAAACCAATCACCTCAATCACGTCGTGAGTCTGGTAGCGGTACAGGCCTCCCGCTGTCGTGACGATCACTCGATACCGTTCGCCCGCCGATAACTCGTGTGCCAGGAGCGTGTCGCCACTTTGAGAATCCAGCGACTGGAACTCATAAAAATGGGAGCGCACCGACAACGCGCCACCCGGATAACCGATGATCGGCAGCGATACAAACGCCTCCGTCGAAATCAACCCTTTCGGCTGGATCTCGATCTGCGAAAAAAAAGATTTGATGTCGTTCACAGCATGCACTGCTGAGCCGTCGGCCCAGCAACTTATAAGTTTCAGTTGTGGCCACAGCTGAGCAAGTTGATCGCATCTAGTGCCACTCGACCTGAACACTGAGTCAACGCGAATCGCCGCTTTCGCCTGGCCCCGCGAGCGGAGGTCTTCGACAAGCCGCTCAACAGAGCGATGGAGCAGGTGCACCAGATTGATCAGAAGCGTCGGACTCCACACAGAAATAAGCGTGAGATCCTGTACCGTGAGCAGCTGCAGCAGCGTGCGGTACGGCGCGTCTTCGGGACGCACGCCGTTCATGGACCACGGCGGTACGGCCAGCACACGACTGGCAGCCAGCCTTGCAATCGGACCGAGGTACTGCGTATCGTCGGCGAAGCCGATGCTCAGTCCTCCTGTGGTCCATTGCCGTTCAACGGGCGGAGAGACCAGCCACCAGGCGCGCCCACGACGCAGCGCCGGCCGTGATGTATAGATATCTCCAATCCAGGCATCGATTCCATTTCGGAATTGTCGCTTCAGTGAGTTCGTGTAAGGAATTAATCGCCGACCAGAGACGCTGCCACTCGTCGGCTCCAGCAACAGAACCGGCTCTGTCGTCAGTACGCCACTGCGTCCCCGGCAGATTGCGTCAATCCAGGGTTCAAAATCTTCATAGTTCGCAAGTGGTACACATTCACGAAACTCGTCAGGGTCCCGCATGCGCGCGAAATGATGTTCGCGTCCGAACGCACAGTCGCGATTTGCCTCAATCATCTGACGGAGCACATGCGCCTGCGATTCTTTGACTCGCCGGGTGCTGTCCCGGAATGCGCTCATGCTGCCTTTGCAGGTCAGCATCCACAATGTATTGAGCGGATACGCCAGATTTACACGGCTCATTGCGTTCCGGATTCCCGTTCGCGGGACGCAGCAGTACTCACACACGGCGCGTGGATCGGCGATTGCTCAGCAGAGATAAGCTGTCCGATCACCTGAAAGGCGGATCGGCGAAAATTCTCGCGAGAGAGCGGGGCGATGCAGCAAAGTTCATCGCCGTTGATGTGACCGGGATTCACTCGATTGAAATAGGCGAGGTGCGGGTTCTTCAGGCGATGCGACGTCAACTCCGCAACCGTGCGACGCAGACGACAACTTTGCACAGTTGCTTGCAGGATACCGGTTGATGCACAGAACTGCTGGCCGAACCTGGCGGATGCAATTTCTGATATCAATGTGTGGGCCCACGGCGGAGTCGGGCGGTCATAACGAGGATAGAACTCCCGAAAGAATACCGGCAGAAATCGATAAGTCTTGTAGCCTTTGGAAATCAGAAACCAGTAGAGCTGATCGTGCGGAAATTGATCAATCAGGGACAGTGCCAGCCGTCCCCAGATTTGAGCAAGCGGATTGTCTCCCCAGTATCGACGGTCCACAATCGTGTCACCGGAGAACAGCACGTGGACTATGGTATTCCCGATCCGCTGGTGGTAGATCACCTGTGTGGAAAAACCGCCGACCGAGCCATCGTCACGGTCTCGAGCCACAATCGCCACATCTTTCTCATCAAGGTCCTGATCAAATGTGTCTCGGTCGATGTTTTCATAATATCGCTGCATCAGCGCGAACATGGCGTTCCGATCTCGCTGCGAAATTTCTGAGATCGGGCAGATGTGTCCCGTTAATTGCATGGTTACGGTTGCCCTGTTATGGCGAGTCTCTGAAGAAAAACGTTCGCAGTCCGGAAATCCGCGCGTATGCTTCAAAGCAAAATCAACAAAGGTGCTGCCCGGTCGCGGGTGAGTTCCACGACTGTTCCCGACCGCCCATCATACCGACAGCATCATAGACACCCTGTTTCAAGATAGTACTGCCCGGCCCGTGGCGGAACAAGTTGTTCAGAGATTGGTCCCCAGTTCACTGCATACAGTTTTGTCCGGTATTCGGTGCGACCTAACACACGCGCTGTCGCAAGCAGAGGATCATTGGCACAAAGTCCGATTAACAGGTATTTAGTGTCTGACGGAGCTGTCTGCATTAATTGCTGCAGGAGCAATCGAAATACAGCCGGGTCGTTGTCGGCAACTACCGGAAAACAGACAAAAGCCGCCTCCAGCACACTGCCCACCTGGGGAAGCTGAATCCCGCCTGTAGCCCAACACCATACGTTTAACAATGGCCGCAACAACTGTACGGCGGGTCCATAGCCACTCACCACTGTTTGCCGGAAATCCCGCTGCGACCAGATCCCAGCGGCTCCAATGATCGAATTGCCACGCCGGGCAACGAGGATAGACGAAGTGCTCAGGCCTCGAAAGGTGCCGCCAGGCTCTTGAAAATCCGCTAAATCATACCTTGGAAAGCACGTTTTTTTTGCCCCTGTCGTATTCAGGAATCGCAGGACTTCCCGGAGATCTTCGGGTGGGCCAAGTGCGCAATTCAATCGAGTTGCATTGCTTGTTGTCGGAGTCCTTTTGCGAATTGGAAGAACGAGGGTGTGCAGCGTGCTCAGCAGATGATAATCGGGCAGACCGGCCCGGCCCGATGTAAGCAGTTTCATCGCCAGCGTATTCTTTTCGGCAATGGTCGTCAGGTAGCAGGCCGGAGGCTCGGGATCTGCATCGTGCAGTTCTTTTAGAAAACGATAGCCGCGTGCAAGCAGTCCGCGATTTCTTGCGTGTCCCGCAATCCTCAAGCCGCTCAGGTAACCGACACGTGCGGCCTGACTGTCCAGAAAGAGGTCACGGACTGATCGCGTCGCCACTCCGACAATATCATTCATCACGCGGTCGCGGCACACGATGGTCTGATGATCTGGCCCCAGAACGCAGTTGGCAGCGAAATAATGTGGTTCGCGCAGAAATGACAGCGACACTCCACCTTTCATGGGCGTTTGAGCCATTAGCTGCCGAAGCGCCGCGTCGTCGTCCGGGCCCGCGAGTTCAAACCGGTAGCGTGTCACGAAGCGATTCCCTGAGCAGTACGTCTGCCGGCTTCATGCGCTGGACCTTCATCAGCTGACCGTGCCAGTTCTGATCACCAAGCGGCAGTCCATTGCGACCTTCAACATCTCGCTGATGCATGGCATTGATGGCAAGGAAGTTCAGCAGCATCCACGGATCCCGATAATTCACGCGATGTGTCGCGCGGCGACAAATACTGTTCCAGCTGTAAAACTCCCGACGCGCGGCGACACACCGGGCAGCCAGTTCTTCAGCAGTCATCTGAGCCGGCTGAAACGGGATCATGTTGTATCGATAGCGATCATCGTTCCACCACGGATTGTACAGCAGTCTGCCTTCGTGTTTCATCCGCTCGTAGAGTGGAGTTCCCGGGAATGGCGTAATGTGATTGAAGGCGGCAATAAACAAGCCTTCATGCTTTGCAAAATCCATGGTCTCCCGAAACGTCTCAGGCGTGTCATGGTCATATCCAAAAATGAATGTGCCATAGATCCTCAGCCCGTGGCGGCGAAAGTTCCGCATGGCTGCGGCCGGCCCACCCTTCATCAGATTGAAATCCTTATTCATCTGACGCAGGGCTGTGGGGTCGAGAGATTCGAAGCCGACCAGAATTCCCTGGCAGCCGCTCCGTTTCATGAGCTCCAGTGCTTCTTCGTCGTAGGCAATGTTGATGGCCGATTGCGATACCCAGCGAATCCGCAGCGGGATAAGTGCCCGCATCATTTCCTTCGCCTGCTCCGGATTTGATGTGAGATTGTCATCAATGAAGAAAAACATTTGACCACGCCGTCGCGTTTCGTGAATCTCCTGCAACACATTCTCAATGGATTGATGACTGTGCGTCGATTTGAAGAACGACTGGATCGCACAGAAATCGCACTTGAATCTGCAGCCCCGCGCAAACTCGACTAATCGGATCGGCAGATATTTTTTCCCCTGAAAGATGGTTCGGTCAGGGCGCAGCGTCAGAACTGGACGGCCTTCTGAGCGATAAATAACCTCGTTGCGGCCGTGCATAAAATCATCGATGACGGCGGGCATCACCGACTCTGCTTCTCCGATGACGATGGCATCGCAGTACTCCAGCACTTCCTCCGGGCAAAGCGTCGCATGAAAACCACCCATCAGGACGGGAACACCGCGGCGGCGATATTCGCTCGCGATCTGATACGCACGCCGTGCGGTGTAAGTTTCGACGCTGATGGCGATAAGATCGGTGGGCTCATCAAACGGAATCGGTTCCAGCCGATCGTCGTAGAATCGTCGTTCCACATTTATCGGCAGCAATGCCGCAACCGTGGCCGCTGACAATGGTTCCATCATCCAGGTGCGAATATAGCGCTGCATGCCGGGGTAGCGACCGACACAGGGATGCACAATCGTGACTCGAAACGGTCTGGAACGCGCGTTTCCCGTCATCCGTTGCTCCCGGTCACAGACATTTCGGGCGACAGTGACATGGGTAAGTCAGGATGTAGTGGATTGAAACCGGTCATCCAGTCGCATGTATAAAATCGATGCAGACGATGCGCGTAATAGCGGTAACCGAGGTTGGTTGTGAGCGCCACGTGCAGCGGAGCTCCTGTGTGTCGAAGCCGCTGAATAATGCTCCGCCATCGATACGCATAACGCCATGCCTGTTCATTTCCGCGTCTCAGGGTCTCCGGGGACATGTGTGTCGGCTGAAAGACAACATGCTGCCCGTCGTACAGGTCCCAGTTACGAGTCAGAAGTCGGCCCTGCTGCACCATCTGATGATAAAGCGGTGTTCCCGGGAAAGGTGTCAGGATTGCAAACCTTGGCAAATCGATGCCGATCTCAACGGCCAGTTCAGCTGTCTCCTGAAATACATCTGCCGTGTCGTGATCCAGGCCGAATACGAAGCAGCCCTGCAACGCGATATGGCGTTCATG
The DNA here is from genome assembly GCA_020426105.1 of Planctomycetaceae bacterium. Taxonomy (GTDB): domain Bacteria; phylum Planctomycetota; class Planctomycetia; order Planctomycetales; family Planctomycetaceae; genus SXXK01. Next base: position 1,760 of record JAGQQS010000157.1, on the reverse strand, counting down.
CAGCATTTGTACAATTCGACCATACGAGTCCGGATGATTGAATCGCTTGTGGCTTTGCTGCAGATTGGCCGATCGAATGGATTCCAGCCCCATCAGCAGACCGCGACATCCGCTGCGAGCAGCGAGGTCCAGTAAAGGTTCATCTTCACACAACAGCGTCGTCGCCAGCCCGTACCACTGGATTCGCAGCGGCGTCAGGGCTTCAAACAACTGTCGGGCGTAGGTGCGGTCGGCAATGATATTCAGGTCCACGAAGATCGCACGCTTCGCCCGGCGCTGGCGTATGTCGGCAACAATATCATCGATCGGTTTTTGCAGAGGCTTGCGTCCCCACGCTGACGGAACCACGCAGAATGAACAGTCGTGAATGCACCCCCGCGTCGCTTCAAACACATCGGCCGTCAGAAATCGCTTCTCCGGGAGTACGCTGCGATCAGGCAGCGGTCTGTTGGCAAGGTCCAGGCCAGTGCCCTGAACATACCGCGGCTGAAGCTGTCCCAGCGAAAAATCCCTTAACAACTTTGGCCATTCGTCTTCGGCGTAACCCACGACGATGCTGTCGGCGTGTGGCTGAGCATCATCCGGCACCAGGGTTACGTGCGGTCCGCCAAGCACGACCGTTTTTCCCCTGCTGCGAAAGTGCCGGGATAATTCGTACGCACGCAGCGCCGTTCCCGTAATCACTGTGATTCCAATCAGATCGGCATCCAGATTCAGATCAACATCTCCAATGCCTTCATCAATACAAACGACTTCGGCGTCAAGTTCCGGTGGAATCAGGGCCGCCAACGTCGGCAGTGTGAGCGGCATGTATCGCAGCGATCTGCGAAAGATTCCCCCGCGATGACGATACAGCGGCCCCTTTGGTGAGATAAGTGCAATTCGCATCCGTCGCTGATCCATCCGTCAAACCCTCGCCGTGAATTGAGACCATGTACGTAACGAAGGATCACTGTTGGCATGTATATCGGGATTTTGTTCCGAGTTGCCATCCAGCATCGCGATGAGTTGTGTCACTCGCTCCGCGGCGTTCCGTCCGGCTCGCAGATAATGATCCGCTCCCCAGACCGGGATGACCGTGCCGGGAAATTTCAGCAGATCCTGCAGTAACACGACGCTGTCGTTGGGGCCGTGAGTGCGAAACCGCCGATGCCAAAGACGGGCGCGACGACACGACAAATGCTTCTGCAGCGGGAATCCGGCAATATGCACGATCGGACTCTGCGTCTCGTCAGTCGCAGCTTTGAATGTTTGAGCAGAATTGTAACGCATGCTGGAAACAGCCTGCCGATCCGCCCCGTGACGCCACAACATGAGCCCCAGTATCGGGCGAAGGTACCATTTGTCGAGCAGCCAGTCGGCCATCAGCGTGCCGCAGCCGACTCCGCTGACGCTGACCCACGCAGCAAGCTTCTGAAACAAATCCGGTCTCAGCGCTTGTGCAACACCAGCGTCGGTCGTCCCTTTGCTTAGCGAAACCAGGATGACACGATGACGCTGCAACGCACTGCTGAGATACGAGTTAATGATTTTCGCGTTCGTCAGCGGCGTACCGAGACTTTCGGTCGGAATACGCTCGCAGTCCCATGCTTGCTGAGCGGAAAGTTCGATCAATTCGCGGCCATCAGCTCCGACTTCGGGATGCTCCCGATAAAATGCCCCCGGCACGACAGCGACCAGTAATGGCCGTGCATCGGCGGCATCGTGGATAGACCCAACAGCGCAGTGTGATAGCCTCGACGCAAAATGAACGTAAAGTA
>JAGQQS010000156.1 GCA_020426105.1 Planctomycetaceae bacterium | reverse complement strand
TTCTGCGCCCAGGCCCCACCAGTCACTGTAACGCCAAATATCCATCCAGTGCCGCCCCCAGCGTTCACCGTACTGCGGACGATCGAGCAGCGTGGCGACAACATTGTCACAGGCGTTTGGCGAGTTGTCATGCAGGAACGCGTTCTGTTCCTCCATGGTCGGCGGCAGCCCGACAAGATCAAAATACACGCGCCGCAACCAGATTCGTCTGTCTGCGTCCGGCTGAGGAATCAATTCCCGGTGTTCGCGTGACGCCGCAATAAAGGCGTCGATCGGGTGGCGATTCCATGTTGCATCTTTTACCTGAGAAACTGCTGGGCGGACAGGAGCTCTAAAAGCCCAATGATCGCGCGGATCCGATTCCGGTTCTTCGTCGGCAGGTGCTTGTGCGCCGGCATCGATCCAGCGGCGAATCGCGTCGATTTCCGCCGGTTTCAGGGGTTCACCTTCCGGCGGCATACGTATCGATGCATCCGATGCTGAGATTCGCCGGAATAATTCACTGGTTGAGGCATCACCCGTCGTGATTGAGGGTCCTGAATCTCCGCCGCCAATCGCAGCGGCGGCCGTATCAAGTCGCAGGCCGCCTTCCTGCTTCAATGCACCATGGCAGGCAAAACATCGCTCCTGAAGTACGCTTCGCACCTGAGTTCTGTAATCGATCGGCGCATCAGCAAACGCAAGGCTCCGAGTCAGAATCAGAATCAGGCAGCAATGACAAAGCAGGGACATGGACAACACCAGAATGACGGAAAGGCAGGTATCGACTCACCAAAGTGAGAACACGTGAGTCCGACAGATGCAGGCAGGAATCGACCAAAGTCAGTTCGACAAGTATATACGCTCATCCATGAAATGTTTAGCCTCAATATTCCGCGTGAGCTGCACCGTTAAGGATTATTGTGCGAGAAAGCACAGCCGTTCAACCTGTGGCCGCGCGGGACGGCGCAAAGATCGGATCCCGGGTCAGTCTTTCAAACAGGTTCTCCGCGATGATCGATAAACATCACGCAGAATCATCCCAAACGGCACCAGCCAGATTAAATCGTTGATTGGAATCAGGTACAGAACCTGACGTGACACACTTCCCAGGTGGACGCTCCAGGCCATCCCGATCGGGCCGAGGGATTTCGACAGCAGTCCGATCAGGATCATCACCCAGTGCTGAGCCGGATCTGTAGCAGCGATGACATATCCTAAACCGAAGAGCACGATGACGAGCCCCATTCCCTGCCAGAGAAACAGCTCAGTCGGAGGTTCCGCGAATCCGTAGCACCGCGCAGACAGGCTGGGCCAAAGGACGATAAAGCATCCCCAGAGGAGGCACTGCAATCCGGCGACGCACAATGCAACACGCTTCCAGCTCGACGCCGCGGACGGGCGCCGGTGAGTCCGGGTCTGATATAATGCGTCCGGATCAGGAGCACTCATGCCAGCTCATGTTCCAGACAGCCCGCAAGTTCCGGGTAGTGAAATTCGAAACCATGCTGCAGCAATTTTTGGGGCATTACGCGTGCACTGGCCAGCAGCAGATCATTTGCCATTTCCCCCAGCACTAGTTTCGCCATGAACGCAGGCAAAGGAAACACGGTGGGGCGATGTAATACATGCCCCATCCCTTTTGTGAACTCGTAATTGGTCATGGGATTGGGGCTCACCGCGTTGACAGGTCCCTGGACAGAATCCTGTTCAAAGCAGAAACAGATGATTCGCACCAGATCATGCAGGCCGATCCAGCTCCAGTATTGTTTACCTGAGCCGATAATCCCGCCTGCCCCCAACTTAAACGGCAGGAGCATTTTCGCCAGGGCTCCACCCTTCCGACTCAGCACGACACCAATGCGGACGTTGACAACGCGCATTCCCAGTTCAGCACCTGCCTGCGCTTCGTGTTCCCAGTCGCGGCATACATCCGCCAAAAATCCTTCTCCGGCGGTCGCGTTTTCGTCAAGCACCATTTCGCCGCGGTCGCCATAATAGCCAATCGCGGACGCGGAAATGAGGACCTTTGGACGCCGCTCGATCGATGCGAGCGACTTGACGAGATTTCGAGTTCCTTCAACACGGCTGCGACGAATTCGATCCTTGAGAGCCGGTGTCCAGCGCCTGTCAGCAATATTCTCTCCGGCCAGATGCACGATCGCATCGACAGCTTCCAGCCGTGAAGGATCTTTCAGACCGGCCGCGGGATCCCAAATGATACTTTCATTCGCCTTGTGAGATTCCCGGCGTGTAATACCGACGACTGAATGTCCGGATGACCTCAACGCGGCTGTCAACTCAGTGCCAACCATTCCTGTGGCGCCGGTAACGGCAATGACTTGCTTTGAAGCGGACATATTGTGTCTTTCACGTCTATAGGATTGCCACTGCTTCCCGGTTCGAACCGGGGAAGATGCTCCAGTTGCCTTACTATAGGAACCCCAGCGTGAAAAACGACAAACTTGTGCTCCGTCAAAAAAAGAATTTGGGGTAGTGGACGAGGCGACGAGTCCCGGTCAGTCCTGCAACTGCAGGGACTCATGGCGTCGTCCACTGCAATTCATCCCTTTTTCAGATTTCAACAAAGCAGAGACTCGGGGCCTCGTCCACTACAATTCTTCGCGTTTTTGATTTGGACAAAGCAGGGACTCGAAGATCCGCTCTCGACCACTACCTGCCGATTCGAACGCAACGTGCTGCGGGCATCGCGAGACGAAGCTAGCCCGTGATTTGGATTAACGGCCGGCGAACAAACCGAACAGACCATTCTTCTTCTTTGGCTGTTCTTCGGCCGCCTTATTGCCGGGTTCTCCCGCGGTCATGTGACGCACCATATCGTTCAGGCTGCGCGTCAGTCGGGATTTCGGGGCGAACTGGCACAACGGCAGGCCGTTATTGCGTGCGCCGACCATGGTTGCATAGTCATTGGGCAGTTGCCAGAAAACGGTTCTGCCAATCGTCTCAAGGGCTTTGTTCAGACTGATATCGTTGTCCTCGAGTCCGGCCCGATTGACTACGATTTCAACTTTTTCCTTAATCCCAGGAACCTGCTCCAAAAACTGCATAATTCGAACGACGTTTCGCAGGCAGGAAAGGTCCAGCTGCGTTACAAGGAGAACCTTGTCTGAAACTTCCATGACGGAAAGATCCAGCCGACTAAAGGACTTTGTCACGTCCACGATCAAATGCGAAAATGTCGCTTTGAGCAGCGCGAGAATTCGACGCAGATCATCCGGCTTAATCGCTTCGCCGGTTTCAAGTTCGACAGGTCGTGGCAACAGATAGACCCCGCATTCATGACGGGTCAATGATCGTTTCAGCAATCCATAGTCGAGGCGTGAAATGTTTTCCGAAACATCGCGGATCGTGTATTCGGGAATGATGTCCAGCCAGACGTCCGCATCGCCAAGGGTGAGATCGAGGTCGATAATTACCGGCGAGTTGGCCGGGTCCTGAGCCAGTGACGCAGCGATGTTCACGACCAGCGCTGTGCTTCCCACGCCTCCACCCACTCCGGCAATGGTAATGATCTGTCCGACCCGCACGTTTCCGTCACCCGCTGTCCCACCCAGGCTGATTCGGATCCGGTCGAGCGCTGCGATAAAATCATCCAGCTGCAGCGGCATATTCAGAAATTCACGGGCACCGTTGCGCATCACCTGCAGGATCAGGCTGCCCTCCTGAGAAGCGCTGACGACGAGTACAGAACAGTTCGGAAGGGCGCGTGAAACCTCCCCGACCAACTGCACGCCTTTTGCATGGTTGGAATCGACATTGATCAGGGCAATGTCGGGCTGCGTCTGCTGTGCGACATCCATAAAGAACTCATACCGCGCACATTCAGCCTCCAGCCATACGGTATCAATTCCCAGCAGCATCGTCTTGAGCGAATTGCGTGTGCGCTCATCCGGATCTACCGTAGCAAGTCGCAGGACGCTTTTCATGGCATTTCTCGATCTGAATCAGTATGGACCACTAGACTATATTCGTAGTTCAGGGTGACGCGGGATGAATAATTTTTTACCGCATTGTCGGGGAGATCAGGCCGGAATTTCCTGATCGCGAACTCCCGGTCGCGGTTCCTGATTTCCTGCGATTTGCAGAGCCAGGCTCAATCGTCTCCTGTTCCACAACTCTGGAAGCGCTGACCGGTTGGGTCAACGACGCTTTCCCCGATATCGACTCCAACGCGGGCTCCGGACCATTTTGCTCCAACTTTCCATATCCCGGAGCAATACAAGGGCTCCCATTCAGCTCGCAGCTCCGGCATTTTCCGCCGGGCATGCAATTCTGGCATCCGTTCTCGCATGGTTCACCAAAGCTCGGCACTTCCAGGAGGCCCATGCCGAATAGTTCACAATCGGTCGGCGTGTCAGTAAACATGCCCGGTCCGCGACTTGGAAACTGACTGGCGGGCGCCGGAGAGACATATTCAGGGGTCACTAGAATGATAAGTTCACTCTCCTGCTCCGTCGCCGTCTTCCGACTGAATGCCGCACCAATGTAAGGAAGTTCCCCAAGAAAGGGAACTTTCTGTGTAGTCACGTTTTGCTTTTGCGAAATCAAGCCCGCAATCACGAGTGCTTCGCCGAAGTTCATTTCGACCTGTGTGTTCGCACTGTTCGTCTTAAATGCAGAAATCGTAGTCCCGGACACGGTGACAGTGTTAGCAAAGTCCTGGTCGCGAATAATGGTTTCAACTTCGAGTCGGACTCGACCGTTGCCGAGAATATACGGCACGGCATTCATCTGAATCCCATACTCCCGAAACTGGAAGCCAACAGTACCCAAACCGGCAGGAATGGGCACTGGCGTTTCACCACCGCTCAGAAAGTTTGCAGGACGGCCATTGTGCGTCACGATCATTGGTGTGGCCTGTGATTTCAGCATGCCCTCTTCGAGCATCGCCTGAATGAACCCGTTGAACACTGAGTTTGGCCGGGTAAATCCGAAAGAAATCGTTGAATTCGAGAAGCCGGACAACTCAGCCGTCGTGCCCGCAGCGCCAGACGTCAGTCCGGAAATCGGTGTAATCGGGCCCGGGGTGCTGATCAAAAAACCTTCCGGACGCATCAGCGAAAAGTTCATTCCAACTCGACGAAGTTTGGAACGCTGCACTTCCAGCACGGTACATTTCATCAAGACCTGCTGGACGCCGCCGGTTTTCATGTGGTTCATGACCGTGGGATAAAACTGCTTCGCAATCTCCTCGATTTCGTTGATATTCTCCGGCTGTGACACCCATCCGACGAGGCGAACTGACTGTTCGTTGATTTCTTCGATGGTGATGATGTCATTGGGGTAGCTGCGGCGGATGTGGGACTCAAGGTGCCTGACATCGCCACGAACGAGTACCTCCAGGCTGAAATGCCGATCGTGCTCATCCACCACGGAAATTGTGGTCACGCCGGCTCGGAGTGCGTAGACTCGAAATTGAGTGGGTGTGCCTTCAACAACCTGCACGGTGATGACTTCTTCGTCGAAGTCCATGACACGGCGGATCTTGCTGGAATGCTCAACGAACACCGAGAAGCGTTCGATGAGAGCGATTTCGTTTCGGCCTTCGCGAATTCGATAGACCGTGGCGCTTCCCGCGGTCTGTGCAGTCACCAGCTGCGGAGGAAGCAGAACCAGAATGGTTGCGGCCAGAGTAAAACTGGCAACGAATCGAAGCAATGGCATCCCTGCACTCCAATAAATAATGAAGAGCGACGCCCGCTGCAACGCGGGACGCCGCATCCCCAACTCATAACGCGCTCCGCGCGATCGCCTGAAGTCCCCGGAACCACGGCGATCCTGCCATGCTTCCGCAGAACTTCTCCAGAGCACCGGCCCTTCGCCCGGCTCTGGTTAGTTCAAAAAGCCCACTTCTTTCACCTGTATCGTCTATTTCAGAAGATCCCACATGTTCCAGTTCGAGGCGGCAGGTGCTTCTGCACTCATCGGCAGCTCAATGGCTTCCAGTCGCACGTTGTCGCCTTCGTAGATTTCCATCGTCCAGACATTCGGATTGTCTAATTGTGCCAGCTTCACAGGAGCCGACGGCTCAGGGCCGCTTGCCGGTGTACGAGCAAGTTCCTGTGAGAGAGATTCGTCCAGAGACGATTCTCCGTTGAATTCAATATCCACGTCACTCCCGCGACTTTCCATGACAGAGCGGTTCCGATGGCCTGCTCCGGAAAGCGCACTGCTGAGAAACTCCTCTGAGATCTCGGTCTTGCCTGACAGAGTCATGTCGCCATTCGGACGCAGCATCGTCGAGAGTTCCCCAAGTCGCTTCGCCAGATTCACAACCTTGCCCTGTTCGGGTTCTACCAGCAAAGAGATGTTCTTTGCCAGCTGATCTCCTTCTTTATCAATTCCGTAAATCCTCGCGTCTACCGCAAAGACTTCCACAAACTCCATTACCGTGATCATCTTCTTAACGTTGCGACCACTCGAATTGTCATCGTAGGTGAGCAGGAGATCGACCCGGTTGCCCGGACGCATCATTCCGCTGTGAGAGGTCGTGGCATCGACCGGAATTGTGACGACGGCCATCCCAGGAGGGATGCTGGCCACAGCTCCGATTTCGCCTTTTTCAGTCAGTTTACTCTTCAGGATCCAGTCGCCCGGCATCACCGGGACTTTCAATGAACGCTCCGCTATTTCTTCCAGAGACGTGATTGCTCCTTCTGGCGCTTTTGATACCGCAACCTCGACAAATTTTGTGTTCAGTTCATCCAGGCGATTTCCCACTTGTATATCTGCAACGGCACTCAGCACCTGAACAGTTTCTTCTTGCTCCACAGCATTGTTGCTGATTGCCTTCTTGACACCGAGCATCGCGACAAGACCACAACCAGCTGCCACCACGAGCAGAATCAACGATTGATTTTTCATTTCAGTGGACCTTTTCCTGATTCACTCACCGAGGTCGCCTGATTCTGAGTGCTGCCGAAACTGCTGATGTTCAGTCTTACCGGCAATTTCTACAGAAACAGATTAAACGGTGTAGTCAATCCATGCCCACCAGCATCTTCATCGGCAGGCTGGAAAAGCCCGCTTCACCTAATGCTGGCTGGTTTGCCAATCTTGCGGATCTACCCGGTACAATCGGGAAGATCGGAACATTTGAAACGTAACTCGACAGAATCGTGCATCACGACAATGGCACGACGACAAATCGACCATTGCGTTCTTCTCCAACTACAGACAGGGAGCGGCAGTTATTGCCGCGCCCCGAATGCCTGCGTCTTAAATCATGCCTTCGTACACAAAGTAGCCAATCGTGCCGATGCAGATAGGAATGCCGTAAGGCAACAGCATCATGCGTGGCTTTCGTTCTGCCGCGATGCGTGACAGCTCAGTCGGATTCCTGATGACCATCCACTCGCTCAGGATCAGCAGAAAGTTCTCGTAGTGATGCTGCAGTGTGCCTTTTCGCAGAACCATCAGGACTGCCATCACGGCTCCCACGACGGTCGATACACAAAATGCAGCAAGTGTGATCTGCCAGCCCAGCCACGCGCCGATGCCAGCCATGAGTTTCACGTCGCCTGCCCCCATTCCGCCGACGGCGTACAATGGCAGCAAAGTAAGCAGGCCAACGCACATTCCGATCAATCCTGCTCCCAAACCGGTCAGGCCGTCGTTGTATGTTGAATAGACGAGTCCCGCCAGAATCATCGGAAACGTGATCCAGTTGGGAACCCGAAGTTCGCGGCCATCAATCCAGGCCGCTACGATGAGGATAATTGACACGGTTTTGACGTGCCAGTTCGTAAGAAGGAATTCAGTAAACTCCATGGTGCGAGTCCTTTTTAAGCGAAGAGTGTTGCAGTGTTATGAGTTGGATGCAGTCGAAGGAGATTCGCTGCCGGAATCGAGATTTCGCAGATCAACGGCCAGTCGGAGCAAACAAAGTGCTTACCAGAAAGGCCAGTGCCAGAGCCAGCACAGCTGTACCCTGAATGAGATCTGCCGGCGACAGTTCTATCCAATAGGGCAACATGATTTGACTCCTGTATGAAGTTCCAGCTGGCGTGCTGAAAGTGGCGGCCGATTGTCGACCACCCCTTTCAACACCGGGTGCGATTTATGTCAGGTAACCTGAAACTTTGGTGAACTTGGCGTTAGCCTTGCTGCCGACTGAAGTCACAGCAGCGAGGCACACGACGATAATCAGAGCCATCATGACCGCGTATTCAACTGCGGTTGGGCCGTCTTCTGAAACGATGAAGTCTGTAACACTGTTAACGAATTTACGCATTAGAAATTTCTCCGGTTGTTGAAACATTGTTTTGGGAATTGTTTGTTGATATTTGCCCAACAGACTTATCAAGAACCCGGGTCATCCCCGACAACTGCCAACTGAATATTTCCGTGGAGCCACAAGTCGTGTCACTCGTCACGGTATTGACAATTTTCGGTGAATTCACTTCATGGAGACAGATGCAGTATTAAGGCTGCACCGCTGCCAGATGACAGATTCATGAGACCCCCCGCCCGAACTACTGGCCGGACCCCTCATTCGTCTAAACCTCAAGTCAACCCTGCCTGGCACTTCCGAATCAAGAAAGAAGGGATGCGAATTCGGTTCGCATCCCCTTTTCGGATACCTTCCGCCCGAGATCACACCAAGTTGTGAACTCGTGCCCTTCAGACGCGATTGGCAGTCTGAATTATTTCAAGTAGTTAGATACTGTGGTGAACTTCGCGTTGGCCTTGCTGCCGACTGAAGTGACAGCGGCGAGGCACACAACGATGATCAATGCCATCATGACCGCGTATTCAACGGCGGTTGGGCCGTCTTCTGAAACGATGAAGTTCTTAA
>JAGQQS010000155.1 GCA_020426105.1 Planctomycetaceae bacterium | reverse complement strand
GCGATCCAGGAGCTCATCCCAGAACCCTGCCGTCCGTTTGGCATTAGGCCCGAACACAACAAACGTGGGAACAGCTGGTGAGGTGCCAGCGGTCTGCAGATTCAGGTGACTCACTGGTGCGGCAGTAACTCCTGAACCGCTCAGATGATAAAGCAGCGCCGGTTCCCCGTAAACGTAGATGATCATCCTGGCGTGACTTCGCTCCTCGGGTGAAGCGCTATCGGCAGCGGGCGCCACCGTGAGAGCTTCTGCCGCCGCCAGCAGGGCGGATGGCGTGATGTAATTCCTGTCGATATCTCCAGGCCGAGTGTCTAAGCCTGCCGATTCCATGGGTTTGGGACTCGACTTCCCGTCGCCAATCGCGTCTCGAAAACAGGCTTCGGCAATCCGATCTGCGGCCAGTACAATCGAACGGCGGTCCTCAAACAGCACGGAGCGAAAGATGTCTTCCCGGGAAAGCAACTCGAGGTTGAAATTCTGATCGACGCGGACAAATGATGTCAGGACAGCTGCCGTCAGCATTGCCGACACGAGCCATTGTCCCCTGCTGAATCTGGCGGGGGCCAGTCCCGTGCCCACGATGCGGCGGGCCACGCTGAGATTTGATTCCAGCCACCACGCGCAGCCCGCGGCGGCGGCGAGCCAAATTGATGCCATCAGTGGCAGGAACAATCTGCTGTAAGGCGTGTACATCGGGGTGGCAAGCAGCATTCCGACAAACCATGTCAGCGTTGTACAGAAGCCCAGCGCGGGGTCCATTGTCGGGGCACAATTCAGATCAGCGGAGCAAAGTGGAAGTGATCCAGGCGACGTCGGAGACCGGTCGTTGTGTTGACGCCGCATCCAAGCGCGTTGCAGCACCGGCCATAGAAACATACCGGTAAGCCCGCCGAGTGTGATGCAGATCAGCATCAACGGAGTCCAGATCCGTGATGACAACAATGCGATGGCGAACGCCGCACCGGCAAAACGCAGCAGCAGTCGGAACGGTGGAAGCGTGAGTCCTTCTCCCACCTGCGATTCGACAGCTTTCGGTATCAAGGCACGATGCTGAACGTTCCATGTGGAACGCCCGGAAAACCAGCGCAACAGTCCAGCGGCGAACATGCCCAACCCCAGCGACAGCTGTCCTGCGAAACCATCGAACAGAAACTGCATGTAAAGTTGCCTGGCCAGATTCGCCGTCCAGGACGACCAGCCGGTGAGATATCCGGAATGCGTCCTGGCAACGGTCTCATAACCCCCGACGGGCTGGAGTTGCCACCACCACGGAGCGAATGTTACGGCGGCAACAGCGCAAATGGTTCCCATGATTGCGATGAACTTCAGCAATGAAATTGTTTTGCGACCCTGCCAGACCCACCACAGTCCATTGCCACTGCATAGGATCGCCAATGGCAGCCACCCGGTGTATTTGCTCCACCACGCAAGACCACATACCACACCAGCGGCAACGGCGGTTCGAATAGAATTTTGAGAGACGGCTTTGGTTCCCAGGCCCACGGCCAGCGTGATCCAGAACAGGCATGCCACATCCGTCAGCGCCATTCGGGAGTAGAGCACATGGAAGTCGCTCATTGAAACAACAGCTACAGTAAAGATGCCGGCTGGCTTCCCAAACCAGCTCCGGGCAAGCCACCAGAATGCAACCATGGACGCCGTTCCCAGAACCACGCAGGGGACAAATGGCGCGAAACGATTGAGCCCTGGAATCCAGCTGGCGGCTTCCATCAGACCAGACAGCAGTGGAGGTGCAAACAAATACCGCGCGGGATAGGGCTCGCCGAACTGCACATCGTACCAGAGAGCGGATGCGTAAATCCCTTCGTCGAAGTGCTCAACCGCTTCGAGTTCCAGCGCAGAGACTCGCAGCAACAGGCCTGCACTGAAGAATGCCAACAACGCGATGGATTCAATGAACAAGGGGGAACGATTCATGCTGGCCGGTTCTCGGAGGCTTCCATGGCTTTAGACTCTGACCGCGCATGATAGTGCAGCGAACGGAGAGATACCACGTTTGTGAGTACGATTGGTCATCGATAGTGCCGCGGTAGATTTGAACATGTGAATTGCAGAACGAGTAGCGAGTACCTGATGGTAACCCGGTAGCTGCCTTGTCAGACTTCCAGGGGCGACCGAAAGATCCTTAGCCAGTTTCGAGCCAGTTTCGAGGCAGACTCGAGACGTGGCTCGGGCCAGGTTGCGCACACCAGCCGCAAGGCTCAACGTTCCACGGGGAACCTCTGGCCCCTTCCACAAGTCCGTGGGTGCCTGGAATTTTCGAACAATCGAAGTCGCAAATGTCTCGTTGAACTGTCCTGTCGATAATCTGTTCGTCCGGCCGAGCGAACAATGAGAATTCGTCCTGATGGCAGCAATCAGCGGAACAAATGAGCTGCGGCATCTTCACGTCGCCTGCAACGTGCTGCGTATAAGAATTGAACGGGCGATTGATTTGTCGCAACGTCCGGTTCGACTACTATACACCCCGAGAGACCATACTCAATTGCTGCTTTGAAAACCCAATGAGTTCCCCAATGTCTGAAAACAATCCGGATAAACTTTACGACGCGGCTCGCAAGCTGAAAGACCAGGGAGATCTGGATGGCTGTGTCGTCGCGCTGCAACATATCCTGACCATCGATCCCGCACACGTCCAAAGCCATCTGGCACTCGGGGTTCATCTCCAGAAACTGGGGCGCCCTGAAGAAGCGATTGCCCATGCGAAGAAGGTCGCTGAACTCAGCCCGGACGACGCATTCTCATTTACGCAGCTGTCGGTGATCTACCAGCGATGCGGAAAAATTTTCGAAGCTGAAGATGCGATGGCGCGGGCTCGCGAGATTCAGGGATCACCCAAGCGACACTGAATAACACCCCGGCGAGATTGAACCTCGAAGGGGATGCGGCAGCGGCAGCTGGGCCGGAGTTACAACTTGCGGGCACCTGGAAGAGGTTCATTCCTCCATGTTTCAGGCCCGGAATTCGAACGAAATGCGAATCCGCCCCAGCAGCTGTCACTGGCGGATGCAAGCGACGCGACTGACAATGGTTGTGCAGTCCCACGCAGGCACTAAAGCCCGTGACTGGTTCATAATTCGTTGCGGCATGGGACGTCAAACGAACGCGGCTCGGAACTGCTGAACCAGAGTCGCGCTGACGGAGGCTGTGCGCAGACCGCCGTCACAGACGGCTCCGCGGACGGCGATAATGTCCGGCTCGATACGGATCACATCGGGAAGATTGGCGAGGGTAATTTGACCGGCAAGCGCCAGCTTCAGCCCATGATGCAATGTTCGTTCCCGGATCGCCATGAGCTCCGAACCTGCCAAATGAGCAAACAGGGAGCGTGTGTCTTTCGCGTGCGTATCAATCAGCAGCACGCTGCAGTTGCTTGTAATCGCCGCGCTAAGTACATCGTCGATTCCGGGCGATCCAGCCTGGTCGGCATCCGCATAAGCCACTGCGACCCACGTTGATGATTCGGCAATCTCCGAACGAAGCTGCTGCCATTCATCAAACCATGACGCCGTTGCACTGTGTCGGAAACTGGCAGCGGCCGCTGTCAGGTTCGGGATATTTCGCGACTGAGTTCCTGCGAGGCCGATCTTGAGAAACCGAGGTGCCGTCGCCTTGATCGTTTGGCGGATGTCATCGCGAGGTGCTGCATTCCATTCCGGAAGTTCACCCAGCGCAACACTCAGCGGTGGATGCACACGATGTGAATTCAGTGCTGAGTGAATCTCCTGAATCATCGCAGGAGACGCACAGCCGAGAGATCCACGTTGCGGCTCTTTCACGTCAACAATATCGGCCCCTCCATCTACCGCCGCGATGGCTTCAATCGGGCTTCGAACCGAGACGAGGAGTTGAGTCATTCGCAGACGGCATTGCAGACAGGATCAGGGAATCGGATCAGACGTCAGGAGCCGGGTCTTCCGCTTCGACATCTTCAACATCTTCATCACCTTCGAGATCGACGTCGATATCGACATCGTCCACCGCCTCGACATCAACTTCCACTTTGATGTCATCTTCGTCGATATCATCAGGCACGATCACAGGGCCCGATGTCACGACCGGCGTGCCGTCCGGATTCAAAGCTTCCTTCATCGGCTGCATGAAATACCGACGTTTCCCTCGCCCCAGAAGTGTGGCGAGCAGTTCATCCGCTTTGTCTTTTTCGTGGTACAGGAAGCGACCTTCTTCACGCATTGTGCTGCTGTAGACGACCCAAATCATGCGTCGCCGCTGCATGGCTTCCTTGGCGCGTTTCGTTCGAGGCTTTGCGGCCTTGCGTTTTTTCGGAGCAGCCGGATCGGTGTCGCTTTTCCGGGCCCGCTTCTTTGTCGTGCCCTCAGCCTTTTCAGCGGACGTTTTACGAGTGGCTTTTTTACTGGTCGTACCGGCTTCTGCAGCTTCAGCCGCTTCCACTTCCCGACGCATTGACAAACGACTTTTGGCCATTTTTCCTACCAGACAGCTAATGGAGGGAACGCCCGATCCGGCCACCGACCGGCCTTTCGGCTCGTCCCCGCAGTATTCTTGGGGACGAACAATAGCATGGCGAGCGGTTCGTTTCCAGCGAGGGATGAAAGGTGGGAATCGTGCCTTGGGATCACCGCGTTTACGTGGAAATAGTTTTTGAGCCGCCGTTCTGAGTCTTCAGGGCGGCGGAGCATGTTTCCGTTAACGCCCCGGCAGCGTCTGGCAATACTCGGCGGGAATAGATGCCTGCAATTCTGGTTTTTCCCAAAACGTCAGCTCGCGGATCAGTGACCTTTTCCTGAGGCTTCAGGGGCGGCGGCCGACGAGCACCCGATTCTGAACGATTTGGATTGCTTGAGCCATCCGTTGTCGATCGATTTCGTGCACTTCGATGGGACTGCCGATTGCGGCGAGCATTGTAAGCGTAAGACGGCCACCGAGGTGCTGCCGGAATTCTTCGAGTCCGTCAAAGAGGACTTCAGTCTGCTGCAGTGCGGGGTGATCGATCAGCAGGCCCAATTGTTCAAGTGAAGTCAGGACGCGATCCACATCTTCAGCCGGGAAGCCATGGACGAGGCTGGAGTATACGGTATCGACCGCCACACCGACAGCGACAGCTTCACCATGCCGCAGTTCAAAGTCACTCATTGCCTCAAGCTTGTGAGCCGACCAATGGCCAAAATCAAGCGGTCTGGCTTCGAGCATTTCGAAGGGGTCCCCCCCGGCAGTGATATGCCGGAGATGCCAACGGGCCGATTCTTCAATAACGCCCCAGCACTCGCCGCCGCGGTCAAAAATTGCTTTCGCATCACGAAGGATTCGGGCAAAGAAATCGGAGTCCTTAAGTAATGCCACTTTGACGGCTTCAGCAAATCCGCAGCGAAAATCACGATCACTAAGAGAATCCAGGATCGCTCGATCGTTGATCACCCCCCAGGGGACGGCAAATGCACCGAGCCAGTTTTTCTTGTGAAACAGGTTCACACCATTCTTGACACCAATTCCGGAATCCGCCTGCGCCAGTGTTGTCGTGGGAATTCGAATCAATCGCAGACCGCGATGAGCGATCGCGGTCGCGAACCCGACAGCATCCAGAACTGCCCCACCGCCGATAACCACGACATAGCTGCGACGATCCATGTCCGCTTCATTAAGGACCTTAAGAATGCGTTCCAGAATATGCACATCGTTCTTGACGGATTCTCCGCCGGGCACCAGCTGCGGATTGCCGATTACCTGAAATCGCTGCTGGTTGCGGCGAGCGAAGATGTGTAGTCGATGGCGAATATCGGGGTTGGCTTCCGCGACGTGTGCGTCGATCCAGAACTGGACCCTGGGAGCCCGACATTCGGAAGATTCTAACAAATCCGCAAGAACGTCAGAATCGGCACCCAGCAAATCCCCCGTAAATCGCAGGCGATGTGTGAACTGAACGCTGAAATCAACGTTGTCCGAGTGGCATGGTTCGGTGGCTAAATTGTGGAAACGACGCGTCATGTGAAATAGGTAATTCGTAGCATCGAAACGAACATCTGTCGGAATTCTTTTGGGTATGAAACAGATTTTAAATGTCGCGGAAAGGCACCGCTGGTCGTTATCAGGAACAGCAATAAGTGTCGGTCTATGTTCCGACTTGTTGACGACTGATGTTCCACGATTCACAGATTGCGGCTCAGCAGCGACACAGTCAAGAGGATAGCCCGTTGAAGTGCTGGTTGGCAACTGACAGCCCTGAGAAGTCCCACATCACAACTCAGGTCCGTCAAAAATCCGGATCAACAGCATAATCGCTACGATCGCTGCCTTCGGCAAACGTCGAAACAGAAACCGGCAAACATTGCGGATCGACTTCACAGGTGAGGCGATTCAATCCGAAAACAATAGCGGTGTTCCCCGCGAGTCACAAGTCAGACCACTAACAAAACAAGAGTGCTGCGTGTGCATTCGAAGTGGTCCGGGCGGTAACTCAACGAACGATGTCCAGGAGAATTCTATGAAGGCGTTTACACTGACAGCTGCTCTGGTCGTATTCTCGATCGCAAGCAGCGTACAGGCCGGCTTGTTCAGCAAGCACGGCGGATGCGGATGTGCTCCAGAGCCAAGCTGTTGTGCACCGGTTGAAGCGAGCTGCTGTGCTCCAGCGGCTTGCGGCTCAGGATGTGGTAATGGTTGCGGTGTCGTGGCTGATCCAAGCTGCTGTGCTCCAGTAGCATGTGCACCAGCCTGCGAAGCTACCTGCTGTGCACCAGTGAGCTGCTGCGACGGTTGTGGCAGCGGCTGTGGCTGTGGCTGTGGAAGCAGCTGCTTCAAGATGCCAAAGCTGCGATGCCCAAAAATCCGTATGCCAAAGCTGCGTTGCCCAAAAATCCGCCTGCCTAAGTGCAACTTCGGTTGTGGCAGCGGATGCGGATGTGGTTCATCTTGCGGTTCATCTTGTGGCTCAGTTTGCGAACCAAGCTGCTGTGCACCA
>JAGQQS010000015.1 GCA_020426105.1 Planctomycetaceae bacterium | reverse complement strand
CTTACACCACCGGCATTGGATATGTTGGACCTCCGGACCCAAAAGCCAACTTCGAAGGTACACTGCTGATGTCACTCGAATGGACGATTCCCCTGTTGCTGCTGCTGGCGTTTGATGCTGGCGACAACGCGCAGGATTATCTTCAGAAAGTCCGGCCCGTACTTGAGCGACGCTGCTACAGTTGTCACGGTGTGCTCCACCAAAAGGGTGGATTACGACTGGATACGGCCGCCGCACTGCTCACAGGGGGAGATTCCGGACCTGCGGTTGTGCGCGATAATCCTGCTGCGGGACTGTTGCTCGAAAAGATCACCGAGACGGATCCGGAATTACGCATGCCGCCCGACGGCGAGCCGCTGACGACGGGCGAAATTGACGCGATACGAAAATGGATCTCAGCGGGTGCCGTTGCACCAGATGGAGAGATCCCTCCGGCCGACCCGCGAGATCATTGGGCCTATCGTCCTCCTGTGCGGCCGCAGGTTCCTGTGAATACTTCGCCCAAGCTGAATCCAATCGATGCGTTTCTTGATGCGGCCCGAAAATCTAAGGGGTTAACTGCCAGTCCACCCGTTTCGCGTGACCTTTGGCTGCGTCGTGTGACGCTCGATCTGATCGGTCTGCCGCCCACGCGCGAGGACTTACACGCATTTCGTGCGGACACGTCGGACAAGGCACGTGAATCAGTCGTTGATCGCCTGCTGGCGAGTCCGGCACATGGAGAGCGATGGGCGCGTCACTGGATGGATATCTGGCGCTACAGCGATTGGTACGGACTGGGGCAGGAGCTCCGATTCAGTCATTACCACATCTGGCGCTGGCGGGACTGGATTGTTGAATCGCTCAACTCCGGTGTCGGTTATAATCAGATGATTGTTGAAATGCTGGCGGCCGACGAAGTATCGCCCGAAGATCCAAACGCACTGCGTGCCACTGGTTTCCTTGTCCGTAACTGGGATACGTTCAGTCGCAACAAATGGCTGGATATGACAATCGAGCACACATCCCGCGCGTTTCTGGGTATCACGATGCAGTGTGCTCGCTGCCACGATCATAAATTCGACCCGATCGCCCAGGCAGATTATTACCGGATGCGGGCGGTCTTTGAGCCCTATCAGATTCGGATTGACCGCGTCCCCGGCCAACCCGATCGAACAAAAGACGGAATCGCTCGAACATTCGACGACTATCATGACACTCCCACTTATCTGTTTGTCCGCGGAGACGAAAATCTGCCTGACAAAAGTCAGATATTGACCGCGGGGACTCCGGAGGTCCTGGGCGGAACGTTTGATGCCCAGCCGGTCACTCTGCCTGTCTATGCCCGCAATCCAAACAAACAGGCCTTTATCATCAATGAAGCCGTGGCAAGTGCCGAAAGTGCAGTCGCCGGTGCGATGAACGACCAGAAGGCGGCTCAGGCAGCGGTTGAGCAGGCGATGATGGAGCTGAAGTCGGCCGAAGAAACTCTGCATCAGGTCGAAGCGGGACTGCAATCGGCTGCTAATCCGGAGGATACGGCGGAGGCCCGCGCTGCCTTGAGCACTGCCACAGAAACCTGTGTCCGAGTGCGCAAAACTGCAGCTGACGCAACGTCTGCTGTTGATCGCGCGAATGCAGTTGTGGTCGCGGCTGAGAAAGCGCGTGACGCGCTGCAGGCTGTTCTGGCGGTCGAAAAGCTCGAAGACGGAGGCGTTAAAGAATCGAATCCCGATGTCTGGGCGAAAGCAGCGCGAGCCGCATTGAGCAGTCAGCGGCAACAGGCACTGACCTCAGCCATTTCTGCCGAGCTTGCAGCGCAACACGCCGTTGAATCAGCTTCGGCTGCCGTTGATGGACTGATCGCAGCATCGCACGATCCGCAGGACGATGCACAGAAGGCCGCGTTAGCCAAAGCAACGGCGGCGGTTGTCGATGCGCGGACCCGTTTGAAAACAGCAACCGACCAACGAGCCGCCGCGGAAAACGCCTGTTCACAACCGCTGACGACGGATTACCAGCCTCGGCCGCTCGAATTTCCCCGCGCGAAGGTCACTTATCGTGATACACCCAGCAACGCCCCTTATGCCGCAACCAGTACAGGACGACGCCTGGCACTGGCCCGCTGGATTACAGACCGTGGTAATCCGTTGACAGCGCGAGTCGCCGTCAACCAGATCTGGACGAGACATTTCGGGGAACCTTTGGTTAGGTCTGTCTTTGACTTTGGTCTCCGCACGCCGCGCCCCGTGCAGCACGAACTGCTTGACTGGCTGGCCGTGGAGTTTATGGAGTCCGGCTGGGACATGAAACGTCTGCATAAACTGATCGTGACGTCGCAGACTTACCAGATGCAGTCATCGCCCACCGGAGCCGAAGATCCCAATCTTTTGATCGACCCGGATAATCATTATTACTGGCGGATGAATCCCCGAAGAATGGAGGCCGAGGTCATTCGCGACAGTTTGCTGCTTCTGGCAGGCCGACTCGATTCAACTCAGGGTGGCCCCGATCTTCCCATAGCGATGGCCGAAGACGGTACGCGACGCTCCATCTACTATCGCTATGCCCGAAACGACCGGATGCTGTTTCTGACAATGTTCGATGCTCCGAGCGCTGAAGAATGTTACCGTCGCCACGAAACGATTGTGCCGCAGCAGGCACTCGCCCTTTTCAACAGCAAACTGGCATTCGATCGTGCCGATGAAATCGCACAAGCAATTACTGCCCGCGTGGGTGAAAGTTCCCCGGTGGATTTCGTCCATGCGGCCTTTGAATTATTGCTGGGACGTGCTCCCACTGAGCATGAACAGCGCACGGCCCTTGAAGGACTGGAAAGTCTGATGTCGGTCGAACAAGTCGCAGAAGCACCTGCCGCACAAACCCCGCCTTCGAGTGGTGACGAAAAAATCCTGACCGCTCAGCAGGCGAATGCGTCAGCGCGGGAGCGAGCAAGTGCAGCGTTTATTCATGTCCTGTTCAACCACAATGACTTTGTCACGATCCGGTAGTCGAACCCATGTTCAAACATCCGCTTTCCGATTCGGGCCTTTCGCGACGTCCGTTCCTTTCCGCCGCCGGAATGGGATTGGCTGGCGTTGCGTTTCAGGCCTTGCGCGCAGGCAACAGCGTGGCACAGGAAACACAAACCAGCGGAACCACATGGGCTCCGCCGGATGGCAGACCACACCGATTTCCCCGCGCTAAACAGGTTATCTGGCTGATGATGCGTGGCGGTTTCAGTCACCTGGAAAGCTTCGATCCGAAGCCGCAACTGGACATTCATGCCGGAAAGACGCTGGGTGAATCGCCACACAAGTATGTGCTTGAATCGTCGTTTCTGCGGAATGTGCGCGAGCAGGTGGCCGACAATATCATTGATAAAACCAAGGCGCGCATTTTCCCCACACAGATCGGTTTTCAAAGAGGCGGGCGGTCCGGGATTGAGGTCAGTGATTGGTTTCCCCATGTGCGTGAGTGCGTTGATGATCTCGCGGTGATCCGATCGATGTGGACTACAGACAACAATCACGGTGCACAATGGGAATTCCTGTCCGGTCGACACCTGCTGGATGG
>JAGQQS010000154.1 GCA_020426105.1 Planctomycetaceae bacterium | reverse complement strand
TCACCACCAGCAATTCGATGAGCGTAAACGCTCGCCTCCGCTTTCCCTGAGACCTTGATTTAAACATAAATCAACCCTTTCAAAAGAAAAAAACACAGACACTCAGAACTACTAACACAGCCGCGAAATGCGTCCGGCATTTCTGCGGCACTGTCCACGGTGGCGATGGCAAGACATGCCTACGGGTAGCAACCTCTCTGGAACAGCCGCGGCTGAATTTATCGAAATTGACAACAAAAATACAAGGCACTCTCCAGTTATTGAAAAAAAATGAAAAAACTGAGGAACGCCCCAACGGCTCCGGCTTCGGTCAGAAACTCAAAAATGCCTCCCCGGATTTCCCGATACGCCCAGGCGAAAGCAACTTCATGGTCCGTCACCAGGCGCAGCTGCAAAGTGTGGATCCGTCATCGATGGGAGGGCGGCAAAGGACACGAACTGCCGCACGGTTCGGATCAAAGCAGGATTGCAGGAAGTCGCGCGGACTCACGCGATCTGCTTCCCCGTGGATCCCGCGAAATTTATGACCATCAGATCAATCCCTGCTATCAATCCCAGGGAGAACGGCCCATCGACCGGACGTGGACATGCCTCAAAAACTGAGACGGTCAGGTTCTTTCCAAGCCGAAAATCGCGGCGAGTTATCTCGATCGCAATCAGCCCGCGGCGATGAGCGGGCGGAAGCGTGACGTCGAATTTAGACACCAGATGGCTGCCGAGAAAAATTGGAATGTTTACGAATTCTGCGATGAAGAATCCGCAACCGAGTTGCCCGCGTCTCTGCCGATTATTATCGGGCCGGCAATCCCGGGTTCGATGAAAAACACACTTCTAACAGCGGCGCGTCGGACCCTCATTTGACTCGCACTGTCACCCCGATTCTATTGCGACGCATTGCGGTCGCGTTGGTTTTTTCGCAGAGCATCAGCCGCGGCCATCAAATCAGGATTGTATTTCAGGGCTTTCTCGAACCAGGCCTGTGCTGACTCAAATTGCCGTCGATTCATGTCCACCTCACCCAGCTTCATACATGCTGCGGACTGGTCCTGATCGCTGGATGAATGCGCCAATGCGGCACTAAAGTGATCGTACGCTTTCTCCATGCGGCCCTGATACAAATCGATCTGCCCCAGCGTCATATAGCCGTCACTAAAATCGGGATTTTGCTTCAGAATTTTTTCGATCAAATCAACGGCCTCTTCATTCCTGCCAAAATTTGCCAGCAGGATCGCCGCCCGCAGTTGCGAATCGGTATCATCCGGCACTGACATGGCAGTGACTTGCGCTCGTTCAAACTGCGTATAAAGCCAGCTGACTTCTTCCGGAGTACCCGGTTGGATCGTACTCCCTGTCAGTGACTGTATGTATTTTTTGCTGAGTTCTTCTTTTCGCGCCTGTGCCAGCGAAGGGTGGGCCAGATCTGTCGCCAACAGCCAGCCTGCACTCAGAATTAATGGGCTCCATTTAAGTACGTGCATCCCTCCGGGGACAGACATTCTCCGGGTCGCGACAGTGGCCTGATCCGGGGTAAGGCCAAGTCCAGCCTGAGTTGATCTCTCACGGACTTTCCAGATAAAACCATCGTAATAATAATGGAGCAGCGTTGAAGTCCCGAGGAATCCCAACAAGATGGCGTTGAGTCGGCCATCCTGTACGAAGGCAGGAAGAAGGCCAATCGCCCCATAGACGGCAATCAGCCCCAGGTACATCAGCACCATGCCGCGACGAAAGACGTAACTCATGAACCTCCCGATCTGAGGATTGGATTTGACACGTCCGCAGTTATACAGCCAGACAATTGCAAGGTACTGGACGTCGTGGCAGATATCGAAGAGTGCTGCACCAAGAATGACATTCTGGACGTAAGCAACGGAAAACCACCAGGTCCCGATACCGCTCGCCAGCAGTAACAGCTTGACCGAATTTGGCTTTATTCCGCGATACAACTCCAGAATGTAGTTCACGATGAACCCCGCCAGAACCACAATTGTGATGGCGAGGAAAATCCAGCGACACGCCTGCACGATGAGAGGAGGAATCACCGGCCCTCCCAGCGAATACCAGTGCCCAAGTACTTTCGCGACTCTGGGTGGGCAGAACATTTGAGCCGTCACAAAGCCACACAGGCATACGAGCCAATCCCACCAAGCAGTGACCGGGGACGTTGAGCCTACCCTGGCGTCGTAGATCCGCACGAACCCATATAACTGCATTAAGCCATGCCATGTCGCCCAGACGACGATTACCAGACTGATGAAATCAGGGTGAGTCTGTTGCAGCGGAATGTAGGTCAGGAACAAAAGCGGCGGTGCAAGCATGAATCGCCATTGGAATCGCGCAAACAATTCCCGGTCTCCATAGGCGCGGATCATGCCGGGAAGATGGTGTCCCAGCGCGAAAAACGACGTCACGACCAGGGAGATCGTTTCCGCCGCGACACCCAACCGAGAGTTCAGGGCGAAGACGGCTGGGATCGCCAGCAGCGGAGTCGAAAGAATCAGGATTTGGTCAAACCACGCGCTGATGATCCAGCGATTCGGCACCGGTGTCGGGGAGTTTGATCTGGAAGATGGGCTCGATGGCTGGAGCGGTACGACCGACATGATGGACCCCGCGCGGTCAGGAAACACACAACCAGGCTTTGCCAGAATTCCGAAGCGAGTCCAATTTCCACGGCCGGTTTTGAGGAATCTGCCGATTACATTTTTTGAAAAGCCTGGCGACAAGGAGACAACGCCTGATTGTACTGGCCGATAGCTTCTCGTCAACAGCCTTGATGGCTCGATGAATACCAACAGATCCGAAATCGGTGTGAGAAGAATCTCGCAGTTTCGTCGGACCAGAGCAGCACGCCAGAACAGTTTCAACCGCAAGTGTTCTTTAATTGCGACGGGGCACTTCACTCCTGCCGAATGCTGAACAAAGGTGGGCGCCAACATCCGGTTGAAGCATTCGCGACCATTCCGATCGCAAACTGATTGCAACTGCCTGTGGGGAGCAGTAGACTCCGGGATTCGCGCACTGCCGCTGTTGACAGCGGCGCATGCAATTTCGTGAGTTCAATCCCAAATCTCTTAATTCATGACCTGCCAGATTTGTCGCGGGAGCCGCATTGCCCGTTTGAAAAATGTGTTGCCCGTGATCCTGCTAATGTCCGGAATCGGTCAGGTTGCGCCTGGTCAGGAAGAAATCGGAGTTGCGGAAACAGCAACCCGCTCAGGCGTCCAACTGTCACTGGACGTCAACTCCCATGCCGGGACGTACACATACGTCCCTGAAGAATGGGGAGACCTGCATCTTCGACTGGAAAACGGCAGTAAATCAGCGAAAGATCTGCTGTGTACAACATTTTTCGAGCAGGACCCAGGTGTTCAGTTTGGTCGTCAGGTTTGGTTGCCTCCCCAGTGCAGGTTAAGGATTTCACATCCAATTTTGTTTCCTCAATCTGTCCGGGATGGCGACAGAAGCATCAACGTTCGATCGCTCGTGATTGACGATTCCTCCGGTGAAGAAGTTTTGATGCGGGGTGATTCCGGTCAACTCTTCAATGATCGATCCCTGCTGATCAGCCCTCCGGGCAGAAACACGGGTATTGTGGTGGGGTCTGACACGTCGGAGCCGGTGCCTCAGGACGTGCTGGACCTGGTTGTCGCCAACCGAGTGTACCAGGGGCTGGACAGTAAACTGACGCTGATAGCCGATCAGTTTCTCCCGTCCAGCGCGACCGTCCTGAACTATCTTGACCACTTGGTGATTTCTGACGATCGGCTGGTTGACGATCAGGCGGCGATGGCTGCCGTGCGGACCTGGCTGCACGCCGGAGGACGATTGTGGATCATGCTGGATAGAACCGACCCGGTCATTCTGGAGCGTCTGCTGGGTGATGGTTTTCAGGGAGCCGTGGTGGATCGCGTCGAGCTGTCTTCGGTTCGAGTCGACCTGCCGCCGTCGGTTTTCGTTCCCGAAGGAGTCATTGGCAGCTCGATCGATTACGACGATCCAGTGAATCTGGCGCGGGTAATGATGGATGATCTGGATGTCAGAAACACTGTCGACGGGTGGCCTGCAGCGCTGACCGGGGAGTACGGACGAGGTCGACTGCTGATTACCACCCTGGGAGCGCGCGGCTGGATGAAACCGGCACCTCCGTTTGTTGCTCCGTCCAAACCAAACGCCAGGCCCAAACCAAGATCAGATTTTGTTCCGCTGGGCCCCATGGAAGATCTGGCACCATGGATTTTGGCAGAACGTGAATCAGAAGCGCTGCCGCCGGCTGCGCTGGAATCGTTTGCCAAGGACTATGTCTCTTATTCCGTTCCCAACTGGTCGCTCGTCATTGGGACGATGGGAATCTTCCTGGTCGCACTCGTCACAGCCGGAGGCTGGTTCTGGAAACGCGAACTGCCCGAACATTTTGCATGGATCGGTTCATTGCTGGCGGTCATTTTTGGCGCGGTGTTTGTTGGTATCGGAATCGTGAATCGCTATGGCGTTCCGGATACAATCGCAAGCGTCTATTTTGCCCAGGCGATTGGCGGGTCAGATGAAGTACGAGCCAGTGGTGTCATGGCGGTCTACCGGCCCGAAGGTGGGAACGCGTTAATTCAGGCGACGCAGGCCGGAGAACTGCTGCCTGATCTGAAAAGCTCCGATGGGACGACGCGGCGGATGGTCACGACAGATCTGGGTGTTTATCACTGGGACGGGCTCTCTCAGCCAGCCGGTCTTGCGGTCTACCCGGCCTCAACGTCGGAAACATATCCAGAGCGGCTCGTTGCGCGGGCGACGCTGGATACACAGGGATTTTCCGGCCACTACACCGGACCTGTATCCGGCAACGCGGATGCCATCCTGGCCACACGGCAGGGACGGCTGGGTGTTAATTTGGCGGCAGACGGACAATTTACGGCCGGAACAGACGCCGTTTTAAATCCGGATCAATTTGTCGCCGCGACTTTCCTGACGGATGTTCAGGACCGCCGTCGGAAAATTCTGCAAAAACTCTACGAAAATCGCGTCTGGCAGGCTTCACTGGTCCATCCCCAATTAATGCTTTGGCTAAACGACTGGAACCACGGGTTTGAGTTTGGTGACGGGTTACAACGTCAGGGCGACACGCTGTTGATGGTACCTTTGGAGCTCAAACGTCCCGCGGCAGGAACGGAAATGACGATCCCCTGGCCATTGATCAGTTTTAAAAGTTGCAAACCACCGGACAATTCACCGGCTGCGGGGTTCTGGGATGATGAACGCGGGGAATGGCAGGAACGCTCAAAGCCAAGTACCACCTGGCTCGCCGTCCAGGTACCGCATGCACTCCTGCCGATGACGGTATCGCACGCTCAGATCACGGTGAAAGTATCTGGTGCCATGGGGCAGATTGAAGTTCTCGGAGTTGACAACGGAAATGTGGTCTCACTTGGAAATATTTCCGAGCCGGTGGGTGTCCTGTCGTTCGAGATCGATAAGTCCGAGGTATTGAGTGTCTCCAGAAGCGGTGAATTGACGCTTGGTGTGAGGGCAGGTCTGTCTGCGCAATCCGATCCATCGCGAGCTGAACCGAATTCAAACGGCGGCGGGAATTCCCCTGACTCGACCGCAGGGACGGCCACGGTCCGTGGAGAATCAGGTGCCGCAAACTACTGGAGAATTGAATCTTTGACGGTGCAACTCCAGGCACATGCTACTGAACAACCGGAAGAAGAATGACCAATGACTGCGGATATAATTCAGCCCGACTCAGCAGGAACACCTGTTCTCCGTATTGAACATTTAACAAAACGATACGGTACGTTCACGGCCTTAAATGACCTCTCGCTGACATTGAATGCGGGACAGATTCTGGGAATGATTGGTCCCAATGGTGCCGGAAAAACGACAACAATCAAGATCCTGGTAGGGTTGAGTCGTCCGACTTCCGGAACGGCTTCGATCGCCGGGGTGGACTGCGTCAGCGATTCGCGGCAGGTAAAGCGGCTTGTCGGTTACATGCCTGACAAGTTTGGTTCTTATGACAACATGCGGGTGCGGGAATATCTGGATTTTTTTGGAGCGGCCTTTGGTATCCCGCTTGGGCCGCGAACGAAACGTATTGACGACGTAATGGAGTTGACCGGGACGGGTTACATGAAGGATCGGTTTGTTGAGAGTTTAAGCCACGGCATGCAGCAGCGTGTCGGACTTGCACGAACGCTCCTGCATGATCCAAAATTTCTGATTCTTGATGAGCCCGTCAACGGACTCGACCCTCAGGCGCGGATTGAAATGCGAGACCTGCTGATCGAATTGGCGCGGCAGGGAAAGACGCTGCTGGTAACCAGTCATATTCTTCCGGAACTGGCGAGAATCTGTCAACAGGTCGCCATCATTACACACGGAACACTACGGGCATTCGGGACAGTGGCCGAAATCGGGCGTCTCGTCAGTCAACAACGCACGATCGAAGCTCATCTCGTGTCCGCCCAGCAGGTGTCACAGGCGGCCGACGTGATCCGTAATTCAATGGGACCTGATGCCGAAGTCCTGGAAGTGCATGCGGAAGCGACGGTTCGGTTTCGAACTGCACGGCCGGAAGAATATCTGGCGAGGGTGCTGCGGCGCATGTTTAAAGAGGGCATTCTCGTCAGTCAATTCCGGGAAGTTCAGACTGATCTTGAGGAAGCCTTTATGTCGTTCACGAACAACCAGCCGACCGAGGCACTCCCGATCGAGGAAGAACAGACGGGAGTGACATCACATGTTTAAAGCGGTGCTCAGGCGAGAACTCGTCACACCTCTGCGTCGTCCGCAGATGCTTTTGATTCAGATCGGTTTGGCGACTGTGTTTGGCGTGCTGATCGCTGCCCGCTGGCCATCGGACGGACAGGTGGCAATGCTGGGAAGCAGATCCCAGCAGATTTTCCGCCTGTTCAGTTACGGACTGCTGGGAATGCTGTTGTTGCTCCTGCCGGTCTTTCCTGCGACGAGCATCGTGAGCGAAAAAAAGAGTGGTACACTGGCGCTGCTGTTCAACACTCCGCTGGGTGCGGGTCGGATCTTCGCCGCCAAGTTGCTCGCCGTCCTGGCGCTCGCAGGAATGATCATCGCCATGAGTCTGCCTGCAGCGGGGGCCTGTTTCTCGATGGGAGGCCTGTCGCTCTACAATGAGATCGGCAAGGTTTACCTGCTGCTCATTCTGGTGTCACTGCAATATGCCGCGGTCGGTCTGCTCGTCAGCAGTTTTTCACAGTCCGTCGATGCGGCGATCCGAATTACCTATGGCATCGTGCTGGGTACGAGTATTCTCACCCTGGGGCCGCATTATTTTTTTCAGGGGACCGGAGGGCGTCTCGCCGAAGTGGGCAACTGGCTGCGTTGTCTGTCACCACTGGCGGCGCTGATCTCACTCACAGGTGTGGGAGATCTCGGCGGTCAGGGACTCAGCACTAAAATGAATGTGATGGGCGGATTTACCCTCTGGTCGCTGGCATGCACGACGGTGGTATCGCTGTGGACAATAAGTCGCCTGAATCACAGAATCTTTGATCATTCGCGGGCTGCGGGCACCATGAGCGACGATCTTTCAACATCGAATCAAGTGCTGCGAAGACTTGTCTTTTTAGTGGACCCTCAGAAGCGAACCCGTGGAATTCCGTCATTTCTCAACCCGGTGATGGTCAAGGAATTTCGCAGTAGAAAATTTGGTCGATTGCACTGGCTGATGCGTCTGGTCGCAGTGTGCGCTTTGCTGTCCCTGGGACTCACCTACGCCACGACAGCAGGTACCTTCGATTGGGGGGTCGAAACCATCGGCGGGATTATGGTCGTGATGCAGGTCGCCTTAATCGTGTTGATTGCCCCGAGTCTCTCTGCCGGTATTCTCAGCGTGGAACGTGAGCACGGCGCATGGCAGCTACTGATGACGACCCCCCTGTCAATGACGCGCATCATTTGGGGCAAGCTGTTCAGTGCGATTGTTCCCCTGATGCTTGTTCTGTGTGCAACAATGCCAGGCTATCTGATTATGGCTTATATTGAACCGGGAATGCGGTTACAGGTAAACCGCGTCATAATTTGTCTCGCACTGACCGCTGTATTTGCGATGTCCGTAAGTGCGGCGGTGGGATGTTTCTTTCGTCGATCCGCTGCCGCGATGGCCACCGCATATGCGGTTTTGCTTGCTATCTGCGGGCTGCCGCTGCTCTTCTGGATGGGGCGAGATGCCCCGTTCGGACATGATCTGGTCGAAACAGCACTGACATTCAGCTCAATCGCTGCTGCGTTTTCCGTCATCGAAATGTCGGGGTTTGAAAATTACAATCTCGTGCCTGCGAACTGGTGGTTCCTGAGTATTGCCTCAGTCGCGTCGCTGATCATGCTTCCCATCTGGACGTATAGAATTTCCAGACCTCAGTGAGATACGCCTGGTGAACATCGCTTCTGTAAAAAAAGTGTCTATGAAGTTTACGTGTCTGGCCGTCACGCTGGTCTGCCTCGTGCCTGTTGCCGTCGCGGGGATTGAACCCGATTTTCTGATGGACACGGATCCGCTCCTCGAGGTTCCCCGGCCGATCGAGAACTTCAATCCGGCGATGTCAACGCTCTGGCTGATGGCACTTGAGCGACCAGAGATTGATATGCAGCGGATGGCAGCCGAAACCATCGCGCAGGCTCATCAGTTCGGGATTCCGGATCTGCGCGGGGCCGTCCCGCGCCTGGAACAGATTTTGACTGGTGCTTCGACCCACCCCGCCGCAAGATTTGCCGCCGCGCGCGCCCTGATCGTCCTCGAGTCGCATGGTTCCGCCGACAAATTGTGTGCTGCCGCGCAGGACTTTGGAGCTGACATACAACTCCTGATCGAACCTGCGCTGGCGACGTGGGACGATGAATCCGCCAGAGCGATCTGGGAGCAGCGGCTGAAATCGTCAGAATCCAGTCCGAGGGAATTAGTACTCGCTATCCGCGGCCTTGGAATTGTTCGCGACGCGACGGCACTCGAAGACCTGTTGTCATTATGCACAGACGACACAAAATCAGCCTCGGTTCGTCTGGAAGCGGCCGCCGCCGCAGGAAACATTGCCGATCGCGAGCTGGAACCGCGTGCCGAACTTCTCGCACGCAGCGTTCAGGCCGATTCGTTTGTCGATCAGCTTTGCGCTGTACGCCTGCTGGCACGGCATTCCAGCGACAGCGCCACGCGGATCCTGACTGACCTTGCGGCGCACGAAAAGTCGGCTGTTGCAGCCGCTGCTCTTCAAAGGCTGAATGAAATCGATGTCGCCCTGGTTCTATCCCTCGCCCCGTCAGCGATGCAGAATGCCGATCCACTCGTACGCCGAGAGGCGGCGATGGCAATGCTGCAGCGCCCTGACGCCGGACTTGTCGCCACGCTTGGTCAGATGCTGGGAGATGTCAATCCCAGGCTTCGCCGCGATGTCAGTTCCGGCCTGCAAAAGTTGGCCGAACAGCCGGAACTGAATCAACCCATTCGAGACTCAGCCCTGCAAATGCTGACAGGAGAGGAATGGCAAGGTCAGGAACAGGCAGCTCTTCTGCTCGGTTCCCTCGAACACAAACCAGCTGCCGATCGCCTCGTGCAACTCCTCGAATCCCAGCGCCCGGAAGTCCGCCTGGCATCCGCGTGGGCTCTTCGTAAAGTGGCCGTCCGGGAAACAATTCCCGCATTGATTGAAGAAGCCATGCGCAAGACTGAACAACGCCGAATCGAGGGTGACAGCGAACAACTGGACCGGGAAATTGCCCACTTGTTTGAGGCGATCGGAGTACTCCACGCGGAGGAAGCGGTTTCTTTGTTGCGCGAATATGTGCCGAAACGCGCGGGATGGCATCTGTCGCGAGGCGCCGCCATCTGGGCCATCGGCAAAATCAGGGAAGGTTCACGGGACGCTGACATTGAATCGAGCCTCAGCAGCAGAATCCTCGACTTCGAGCCGCAGCCCAGAGAATCTTCACTGGTGAAGCAGATGTCCGCAATCGCACTGGCGCGAATGCAGGCTGCTGATCAGGCGCAGATGATGCGTGAGTTTGCGGTTTCCGATGGCGTTGACACGCGGCTGAAATTAGCCCTCGGATGGGCCGTCAGGCATCTGACTGGCGAAGAACTGCCCGCCCCGGAGCCCCTGACGGTAAGTCAGGGCAATTGGTTCCTCGAACCGCTCCCGTGAAAAAATCCGTCCTGAATCCCGTTGAGAACTGAGTCATGTGGGGTCGAGCTGTTTTCCCGCGAAGTTCGCGCATTTTCATCGGCGTGATTTTTGCCATCGTCGCTGTCACAGCGATCACCGTGTTTTGGCCCAGGCCACCACGGCCGAGTATCATTCTTGTAACGTTTGACACGACAAGGGCAGATCGTCTTGGCTGTTATGGATACCCGCACGGACTGACCTCCGCATTCGACGAATTCGCCAAAGGCGGCGTGTTGTTCGAACGGGCGTTTGCCCCGTGCCCGATTACCCTGCCGTCGCACGCAACAATGCTAACGGGTCTCTATCCGCCTGAACATGATCTGCGGGTGAACGGATCCGGACATCTATCATCAGAGATCCCGTTCCTTCCGGCAATTCTGAAAGAACACGGCTATGACACAGGCGCATTCATTGCGGCCGCCCCGGTGTTAGGTGCCCAATTCGGTTTGAGTCGAGGATTCGATACCTACGATGATGCCCCCGCTCGCCTGTCAACTCGGGTCCGGCCCTACGGCGGCGAGCGTCGAGACGGCGAAGAAGTCGTGACGCTTGCGCTCGATTGGCTGCAGCAACGCACGGATAAACCGTACTTCTGCTGGATCCATCTCTACGACGCTCATGGCCCCTATGATGCATTTGCCGACATCTATCAGCAAAAATTTGAGAAAGAACCATATGATGCCGGAGTTGCGTGGGAGATCCGGCAGTTTGCGCGGGTCACTGCGTTGCTCAAAGAACGCGGGCTTGACTCGAATACACTCGTAATTGTGGCGGGGGATCACGGCGAAGGCCTCAATGATCACGGGGAACACGAACACAGCATGCTGGTCTACAACTCCACGCTGCATGTGCCGCTGGTCTTTGCCGGACTGCCTGAGTGCCAGCCCGGAACTCGGGTCAAGCATGCCGTATCTCTTGCCGATCTCATGCCCACGGTGCTCGACATCTTAAACATTAAACGCCCTGATCACGTCAGCGGGCGCAGCTTGCTGGCCGCACTGAATGGTCAGCCAATCGAATCGCGAGATTGTTATGCAGAGTCGGAAATGCCGTACTTTCTGAATCGATGGTGCCCACTCCAGACAGTCATATCGGAACAATGGAAGTACATCGAGAGTACACGCCCGGAACTATACAATCTCGAACTGGATCCACACGAAACAACAAATCTGATTGATACGGCCACCGATGAACGAAGTTTCATGGAAATTAAGTTGAGTGAATTGACGGAGACCTTTCAAAAAACCCGAGCGGAACACGTGGAGCTTTCGGAACGGGATCAGGCAAACCTGCAATCGCTCGGTTATGTGTCTGGCGGTACTTCCGCGCACACGGACCCGAGTGTCGGCAACCGTCAGGCTCTCATCGACGTTAAGGACATGGTGCCGTTCATCGCCAAATTCGAAGACGCCAAACATATTGCATCCGGAGAACGCCTTGAGGAAGCCATCGCTTTGCTTCAGGAAGTCGCATCAGGAACGAAAGATTTTCCGCTCTCGGACGCAAGACTCGGAGACCTTCTGGCTGAATCAGGACGCACTTCCGAAGCATTGGAGGTCTACAGTTCGGTACTTGAAAGACGTCCTGATTTTGCGTCAGTTCATGTGAAGTCCGGCAGAATTCTCGCCAGTCTGGGCCAGTTTGCACCGGCAGAGACACATTTTCGCGAAGCGGTCGGCTTGACTCCGCATGACGCTTCTGTCCATCTTCAATTGGCAAACGTGTTGACTCAGGAGCAAAGATTTGACGAAGCAATTGCAGAGTATCGCGAAGCCCTGCGGATTGCGCCGCATGCGGTAGCTGCGAACCTGTCGCTGGGAAATCTACTCGTCAGACTGAGGCGACCAACAGAGGC
Organism: Planctomycetaceae bacterium; assembly: GCA_020426105.1. GTDB lineage: Bacteria > Planctomycetota > Planctomycetia > Planctomycetales > Planctomycetaceae > SXXK01. The sequence goes on along the minus strand of JAGQQS010000154.1, from coordinate 744 downwards.
AATTGCCTGTTTTGAAAATGCTCAGCGCTATGACGCAAACAATTTTGCCGTCCTCGAAAATCTCATGATGGTTCTGGCGCAGACCGGGCAGATTGACAAGGCCGTTACAGTTGGAAGCAGGGCCATCGCCCTGAATCCAGCATCTTTTGAGTCACAATTCAATCTTGGAATCATGTTGGTGCAGGCGTCACGCATCGCTGATGGGCTCAAGCATCTCCGAGAGGCACAGAAATTGCGCCCGTCCGATCCTCGCCCCGCACAAATCATCCAGGAAGCGGAACTTGCTTTGAAGGGATCAAGTCGCTGACACAGCATCCGCCGGGGGACAGGGATTATCCGTGCGGCACTCTCGAAACCTGAAGAGGAGTTGCCTCAATCGGTCGCACGAGCAAAAAAAGCCGCAAAATCGCATTTTTTTCTTAAAAATCCACCATTCATCTTCCAATCTTTGCCGTATTTGTTACCTTCGTCCCGTTAATTGCCGAATACGGCATCGCTCCGGCGCAAGTGACATTTGTCCAATCGGTAGGTCGGTGCCTGTGATGGCCGTGTCGCTGCAGGATGGAGTGTTTCGAAGGAATCGAAATTTCGAATTTCTTCATGATGTTTACCGAAGTATCCACAGTCGTGGGTCACTTCAATCCGGCGTTTTTTTTGAAAGGGTTACTTGATGTTAAAACAGGTGAATTCAAAATGTCGTACCAGACAAAGGGCGTTTACGCTCATTGAACTGCTGGTGGTCAT
>JAGQQS010000153.1 GCA_020426105.1 Planctomycetaceae bacterium | reverse complement strand
GCTTAACTGCGTTACCTGTCAGGGACCGTCTCGCAGCGCGAAATCAGAGGATATCAGCGAGAACTCGTTTCCGGAGTTGCAAATCCAACGCCTCAGGGCTCGACCAAAACCCGGAGAACTCCGTACCATACGCGGCTTCCGCGGGTTCAGTGCTGCCAGGCAGTCGCGCAATCGAAGGTCTGCAGGCAGCCGATTCAAATCCCGTTTTTCTGTGGCTGGTCACCCAATGACCGCGCAAGCCTTTTGAACTCATTGTTTGTGGAACTATGGACCCAAAGTTCATTCGCAATTTTAGCATTATCGCTCATATCGATCACGGCAAGAGCACACTTGCGGACCAGTTGCTGCTGAAGAGTGGTACGATTACGCAGCGTCAGTTTCGCGAGCAGATCCTGGACGATCTGGATATCGAACGTGAACGCGGAATCACCGTCAAAGCCCGCTCTGTGACCATCAACTGGACTCAGGATGGTCAGGTTTATGAACTAAATCTGATCGACACGCCTGGTCATGTTGATTTTCACTATGAAGTCAATCGCAGCCTCGCCGCCTGCGAAGGCGCGCTGCTGCTGATCGACGCCTTTCAGGGCGTCCAGGCTCAGACGGTTGCCAATGCGTTCGCCGCGATCGCAGTGAATCTGGAAATTATTCCAGTGGTCAATAAGATCGACCTGCCCGTCATACGCGTTGATGAGGTTCTGGAAGAAGTCGAAAATGTGCTTGGGCTCGACGCCACGGACGCCCTGCGCGTCAGCGCCAAAGTCGGACTCAATATCGAATCCGTTTTTGAAGCCATTGTCAAAAGGATTCCGCCTCCCAGTGGAACAGCCGACAAACCCCTCAAGGCACTCGTGTTCGACAGTAAGTATGACAACTATCGCGGTGTCATCACGTACGTGCGTGTATTTGAAGGCTCTGTCAAAAAGGGCGACAAAGTTCGCTTTATGCGACAGGGAGTCGTGAATGAAGTTTTGGAAATCGGACAGTTCCGGCCGCAGATGAAAGTCTGTGATGAACTCGGTCCGGGCCAGGTCGGCTACATCCTCACCGGTCTGAAGGAACTCAGCAAAGTCACCGTGGGCGACACCGTCACGCTGTTTCATAATCCCGCGGAAGCTCCTCTGCCGGGATATCAACAACCGAAGCAGATGGTGTTCTGCGGTATGTTTCCGATCGACGCCACAGACTTCGAGGCATTGCGGGAAGAACTGCAGAAACTGCAGATGAACGATTCCAGCTTTTCGTTCACTCCTGAAACCAGCGATGCCCTCGGATTCGGATTTCGCTGTGGTTTTCTGGGCATGCTGCACATGGAAATCGTGCAACAGCGTCTGGAAAAAGAGCAGGACATGGATCTGATCCAGACAGCTCCCAATGTCACCTACCAGATCGTCAAACGCGACGGTGGCGTCGTGACGATCGACAATCCGCAGGACGTCCCGGATGCCGGCATTATTGAAGAGTTTCGCGAACCGATCGCCAGGGTCAGCTTCATCGTCCCGTCGCAGCACGTGGGCACCATTATGCAGCTGTGTCAGGACCGACGCGGCATCTTAAAAGGAACGGAGTACCTTGGACCCCAGCGCGCTCAGATCATTTATGAACTGCCGTTGAGCGAAATTGTTTATGACATGTACGATAAGCTTAAAAGCGTTACGTCGGGCTACGGGACGATGGACTACGAAATTATCGGCTTCTCGGCAGCGGATCTCGTTAAGATGGACATTCTGGTGAAGGGTGTTCGCGTCGATGCGCTGTCGACCATCGTGCATCGATCCAACGCCGATCGCCGCGGCCGGTCACTCGTGAAACGACTGAAAGAAGAAATCACAAAACATCAGTTCGAAATTGCGATTCAGGCCGCGATTGGCTCCCGCGTCATTGCACGCGAAACGATTTCAGCACTGAGCAAGAATGTTACTGCCAAGTGTTACGGCGGAGATATCACCCGCAAGCGCAAATTGTTACAGAAGCAGAAAGAGGGCAAAAAGCGCATGAAACAATTTGGCGAAGTCGAGATTCCACAAAAGGCTTTCCTGTCCGTGCTTGAATCTCAGAAAGACGATTAGCAGTTTAAGCGGCCCGTTCGCATTCGCGAATGCATGATGTGAGGCCGTAAAAAAAGGGGAAGGACGAATCCTTCCCCTTCTTTTACCGAGAAACATACCGAAGTAGATCTCCCGGCAGGAGCATCCCGCTCGGGCCACGCACCCATGTGAGCAGGAACAGGCGAGTTTCCTGACCTTCCCCCCTTTAAACCCCTGCAGAGTTACTGCGAACGCCGGGTCCCACCACGCCGTCATCCGCCTCCGAATTTCTGAATAAGCAAGCGTCGTGCCATTCAGTGGCGGAAATTATTTGAATGACGCAGTGCCTCGATTTCGTTGGATTTTTCAGAATAGACTCCATCGCAGTCGCAAAAATAATGCAGAAACGTTCACACACGTTCGGCAATCCCGCATTATTTTCTTCGCACCGCTGCTCATCAATCGAGCAGATTTTAAGAGATGTCACACACGCCGGTAGGCAATGAAAAAAAGCGGATACGCGAACATCAACTGTTTACTGCGTGTCACACAACAATAAGGCCGCAGAAGTCAGTACGCAGAAACTCCCGTGTCTGAAACACGACGCACCGACCAAAACCAGCGCTTTACATGATTCTGCAGCACTGCTACATTGCTTCCTGAATGGTCCGCGGTCAGTCAATTGAGCGGACAAACATTCACTACTCCGTGGTGTAATTGGTAGCACAACAGTTTCTGGCACTGTCAGTTGGGGTTCGAGTCCCTACGGGGTAACTATTTACAGCGAAGCCATCCGAAGAGCCCCGCAAAACCCTGTGTTTTGTGGGGTTTTCTCGTTTCGATGGATCACCTGTTTTTGCCATTTTGCATGCCTTGTCCCCTGCCTGTTTTGATCCAATATCTTCCAAATGGCATGTGTGACAGGCAGAGAAAACTCGCAGGGCTGGATTGAATAAAGAAGAGGTTGATCCTGGTGCTCCGTCAG
>JAGQQS010000152.1 GCA_020426105.1 Planctomycetaceae bacterium | reverse complement strand
ACACCCGGCGTCTATCTGATGAAGGATGCTCAGGGCCGTGTGATTTACGTCGGCAAAGCGGTGAATCTTCGCAGTCGTGCTGGCAGTTACTTCACAAAGGCGGCAGAAACAGAATTTCGAACGGCGAAGCTGGTCCCGGAGATTGCGGACATCGACTATATTGATGCCGACAGTGAGGTCGATGCGTTACTCATTGAAGCGAGGCTGATCAAGGATATCCAGCCCCGATTTAATGCGCAATTGAAAGACGACAAAACGTTCCCCTATCTGCAGATTACGACGCGCGAGGACTTCCCGCGTGTTGAGTTTACACGGCAGCCGGAAACGTCAGGCGTCAAGCTGTATGGACCATTTACCAGCGCCGGACAGCTGCGTGGGACCATTGCGGTGCTGCAGCGGATTTTTCGGTTCCGTACCTGCACACTGGACATTGCTGAAGACGACGAACGCTGGCGATGGTTCCGGCCGTGCCTGCTCGCCAGTATCAATCAATGCACTGCGCCATGCAACCTGCGTATCAGTAAAGCAGAGTATCGCGAAGATATCCGGCGGCTGCGAGTTTTTCTGGACGGAGGCAAGGCTAGTCTGCTCAAAGAGCTGGAATCAGACATGCTTCGGGCATCAAAGGAACTGAAGTTTGAGAAAGCAGCCAGAATTCGTGACGAGATTGAATCCTTGAAAAGTCTCAGTCAGCGCGGCGATCTTGAAAGTCATGCGCAGCCGGAAGTATTCTATATCGACCCGCAAAAAGGACTGTCAGGACTCAGGAAGGTCCTGAAGCTGCAGGAAATCCCCAGACGCATCGAAGGTGTGGATATTGCACATCTGCAGGGACATGACACCGTCGCCAGCCTGGTGCAGTTTATCGACGGTCTGCCGTTTAAGCCGGGTTACAAACGCTACAGAATTCAGTCCGTCGAAGGTGTGGATGACTTCGCTTCGATGAGGGAAGTCATTACGCGAAGATTTCGACGATTGTCACAGGATGGTGAGTCGTTTCCCGATCTGCTGCTGATCGATGGCGGCAAAGGACAGCTAAACGCAGTGATGGAAACGTTTGCGGTCCTGAATATCACTCCACCGACCACAATCTCGCTCGCGAAACGCGACGAAGAGATTTATGTGCCCGGCGAACCCGATCCACTCCGCCTGAGCCGCCATGCATTCAGCCTGCGATTGCTGCAGTATGTCCGCGATGAGGCCCATCGATTTGCGCAGCACTATCATCATACACTGCGGCATAAGACCAGCTTTGACAGCGGTGCTAAAAAACAACGCAAACGAAACACCGAAACGTAACCGTGAAGCGGTGCGATCGCTCCGTCAGGCCTCAGATAAGCGGGCAGGTATCAACGGCGATTTCTGCAGGCGTTTAATCGATGACTTTTTTGGAGTTTTTCGCGGCGCAGCAGGAGCTTTGCCCTCCCAGGCAGGCACCTCATGAGGTGTCCTGCGGTTCTTGTGCTGTCAGGATCAACCCGCAGGGACGAACGGAAAGACGTCGCTTACCGACCGGATCTCATCGTGGATTCCGTCGGAGATTCTGTGAATCCGTCGCCCGCGATCGAACGCGTTCTCAAGGACCTGCACCCCGCAGAGTCGCGGCTGGCGGGTTAAGCGTTGACTCTTCGGTCTTCTAAGTCTGTCGCGAATCCGGAGATCCTGTTTTCTGCCATTTCCACTTTGCCGGCCTTGTCACCAATCCGGATGCCGACCCGTCGAGCGGCCCCTCGGGTTTCCGTGATTGTATTGCCGATCAGGCGTATATCTTTGGTTTCACCCGTGACTTCAATGGCGACGCCGTCATCTCCTCCGCTGTTCTCGATCGTATTGTTTTCAATCACATTTCTATTGGCCCAGAAATCCAGACCTCGATTTTCGTCACGAAACAGAATCCCGAACGTTCCGCTGTTGCGAATTTGATTGTTCCGCATGACGTTATCGGTATCGTTGTGGCCAATGGATACGCCGTAAAGTTTATTTCCATCAATGATATTGTTTTCGGCCAGTCCATACTTGACGCCCCAGCACCAGAAAATTCCCTGACTGTTTCGTTCAAGCCGATTCCCGCGTATGATCGGCCGCTGCGAACCAGATCCGGGATGCACGCCAAGATCCGTGTTGTCATGACTATGACAATTCTCCACCACAACGTCATGACAGATTTGAAAGCTGATGCCGTCGCCGTTGTAATTTCGAGTTGTCACGTCACGGAACGTGTAGCGGTTGCAGTCCTGCAGAAAGACACACCCGCCATAATTCCCGTTGAAGTTTTCGCAGTTCGTGCGATTACCATCCAAAGTGATGTTTTCTACGATCACGTCTGCGGTGTGTTCGCTGGTCAGCAAAGGGAACAGCGACGCACATGTCGGCTTGCCGGATAACCAAAGGTTCTCTCGCAGGCCATCGTTGAGTTTAAAGCGATTGCCATTTCGGGCTACCAGCGTCCTCTTGATCACTGTGGCCGCACCGCTGTGTGGATTCGTCGCCTGGAATACAACGCCATCGCCGACCCGGAAGCCGCCAGCGTCTTTGAGCGTCACTTCCTGATCGTACCAGTCAGAATCGAGCGTTAGTTCGGTTCTCAACGAAGGCAAGCGGGTGATGATTGAATCCGCTCCGCTGCCAGCCAGACGCACGCGCGATGGCATCCAGACCGCGTTACGAAACGTGTAGGTTCCCGGCAGGATTTTAACCGTCCCGCCGCCAAGCCGCGCCACATAGTCCAGCGCGGCTTGCACGACTTTGTCACTCCGCCCGATCATATCACCCGATTTTTCACCAACGGTCAGTGTCAGACGTTCGTTCCAGTCAGGTTCGAAGCGTTCATCGCCGTCCGTGGCTCGTGGATTTGTCACCGGGGGCGGGTCTGTGGCGACAACAGCATACCGTCCGCAGGTCGCAGTGAGCGCAGCGGCCGAACCCGCTATTCCGGACAGAAATCGTCGGCGATCCAATGATGAACGTTTAAAGAGCATTAAAGTATTCTCCGGTTATTTATGATCACGGCCGCAGAGCCACATCGGGGCCAGGCACTGCGGCATCAATTCTTTCGTTTTGACGACAGGCAGATTAACAAGTACTTTGAGGGTAGTGGGCGAGGCGACGAGTCCCGGCTTTGAGGGTCGTGGGCGTGGCGGCGAGTCCCGGCGTTTTGGGACTCGTCGCCTCGTTCACTACGACAGATGCTTACATCAAACCGGCGATCGGTTCACCATAGTAGATTTGATGTGGCCGCTGAAACTCGTCGTGCCAGACGGCCGTCGCCGGTATTCCCAAAGCACTGTACATCGTGGCCGCCATATTTTCCGGTTTCTGTGGATTGCTTGCCGGATAGGCGCCGAGTTCATCCGACGAGCCGATGACCGTGCCGCCTTTGATGCCGCCGCCGGCAAAAAAGATACTCTGCACGGCCCCCCAATGATCACGTCCGGGCTCAGGGAATGATTCAGAGAGCGTCGAAAGTTTTGGAGTCCGCCCGAATTCGCTGCCCATCACAATCAGCGTTGTCTCCAGCAGACCCAGCGACTGCAGATCGTCCAGCAATGCGCACAATGCCCGATCGGTTGGCGGCAGCAATTTATTCTTCATGCGATGAAAAATATCGCCGTGCGTGTCCCACGTTTCATTGTTCCCGAGATTTACCTGAATGAGATTAACGCCGGCTTCCACCAGACGTCGCGCCATCAGCAATGACCAGCCGAAACTGTTTCGCCCATAGCGATCCTGAGTCTTCTCATCGGCATTGGTGACATCAAATGCGTGTCTCACAGTCGGTTTCGACAACAGGGAAATCGCCGACTGCCGGAATTCATCATAATGCTGCGTGCACGCCGACTGTTCCAGTTCCTGCCGCTGTCTGTCAAGCACATTCAGCAGCCGCGTCCGGGAGTCCAGTCGAGACATCGTCATGCCGGGTGACAGCGCCAGACTGGGGGCCTGATAGACGCGGTCATCAGGAGCCGTCGGAGGCATCTTCGTCTGGTTCGGGAAAGTGTATTCGGGATAGGCTCCCCGCCAGAACGGGTTTCCATAGGGTGACGCTTCGACGAAAAACGGATCGCGATGGGAGCCCATCATACCGCCGAAGGCACCGGGGATTGTTCCACCCGACCAGTGGACGAGTCGCTCCGGCAGCACGATCGCGGGAGGCAGATTGCTGCGGGAGGGCAGGGCATCGCCGATGATCGATGCGATCGAGGGAAAGTCGGTCGAGCGCGGCTGTCGGTCACCGCGAAAACCAGGTGTCGCGCCACTTCGTCCCGTGAGCATGTAGTAGTGCCCAAGCGTGTGGCCATTCGTCGGATGCGTCAATGAACGCACGACTGACCACAGCGAACTCCGCTGTGCCAGTCCGGGAAGATGTTCCGTGATATCGAGCCCGGGTGTTTGAGTCGCAATCGTTCCAAATTCACCACGGACTTCAACGGGAGCCTGAGGTTTTGGATCGAAACTCTCGTGCTGCGACAAACCTCCGGAGAGAAAAATGTAAATGCAGGTCTTGGCGCCAGCCGCAGAGGCGTTGACGTTGGCCGCCTGCAATGCCTGCAGATGATTACCGCCCATGCCAAGCAATCCGATGGACCCCGCCTGAACCGCAGTCCGCCGGGAAATCATCGGATGAAGGAGATTTTGACGTTGGCTCATGGACTCACTCCTCGGGCGAGCGGCAGGGCGGCAGCCCTGCCTGTGGACTTAGACTAACTCCTTGACGATCGACTGATGGTCCAGAAGGTATTGCGGACGCCCACTGTGATCGGGAATCGTGGCGGTTTGCACATTGATTCCCAACTGGTGGTACAACGTCGCAAATACCTCCTGATAGTGAACTGGACGATCCTGTGGGACTTCTCCCAGACGATTGGTGGAACCAATCACTTGTCCCATGCGCATCCCACCGCCCGCCAGGAGAGCGCAGGAAGCCTGAGGCCAGTGGTCTCTGCCGCCGCCCGGGTTGATTCGAGGCGTGCGTCCGAACTCGCCCCAGGCCACTACGCTGACGTCCTGATCAAGCCCGCGAACATGCAGATCCTCAACCAGAGCGGTAATTCCCTGGTCAAATTTGGTCAGTTGCTCAGGCAGTCGTTCAAAATTTCCACCATGTCGATCCCAGCTGCCGAAGGACAACGTGACGCAGCGCACACCAGCCTCTACCAGACGGCGGGCCATCAGGAACTGATCCATCCAGTGCGGTCCCGCATCCTCACCGAACGCCGGTGTCGAGGCACCACGACCGTAACGATCACGCAGTACAGGATCTTCCTGCTCCAGATCCAGTGCTTCGACCAGCTTGCTGGATGTCAGCACATCAAACGCTTTTCGGGTGTTCGAATCCATGCCCTGTAATTGAGTACTGACTTCAGAATAGCGGCGAAATTCATCGAAGCTGGTCAACAGGGCCTTCCGGTCGCGCAGGCGATCCAGAGTGATGTTGTTCAGCCGCATATTGTCCATCCCTTCGCTCTCCGGTTGAAATGGAGCGAAAGCCTGGCCCAGAAAACCGGGAAGTCCCGGATTCGAATAGGGGGCGTGTCCTGTTTTCGTCGTCAGGCCCACAAAAGGAGGAATTGCACGATCTGCGGGGCCATGCAAACGCGCGAGCGCAGATCCCAGCGAAGGACGATTACTCTGGCGACCTTTTGCGTTGATGGGGAATCCGCTCAGGCAGGTATCCGATGCATGCTGATCGGGCGAACCGTACAGTGACCGGATAATCGCAAACTTATCCATCATCTGCGCCAGACGCGGCATGTATTCGCAGATCTCGATGCCGGGCACGTTTGTATGAATCGGCTTGAAGGAACCACGGATTTCAACCGGTGCATCCATCTTCAGGTCATACATATCCTGGTGTGAGGGTCCACCGGACAGGTAGATCATAATCACCGCTTTATGCGACAACTTTTTGCCGCTCGGTGCAGGCGAAGCCTGTTCCGCCCGCAGGATCTGTGGCAGACTCATTCCACCCAGAGCCAGCCCGCCAATCCGCAGAAACTGCCGCCGGGAATGTCCATCGCAGAAAGAGGACGGACGTTGGCCTAAAATCGAAAGCATGCGAAACTACCTCGGGCAGCTTTTGGGGGCAGGAGAAACCACAGGCGGGCCATTAAGCATACCCTGGGTTTCCGCTGATTCGCAAGTCTCGTGCCCGAAATTGACACGGCTGGCCGGTTTGTTGATTTATCGCAGGGTGTGTTGCGCTGGCGCTACACACACCCTGCACAAACGGCACCCGATCGTCTCAGGGCGTCAATTCAATCGTGGGCACAAAGTTCTCTCCCGGCTTGATCTCCATGGTCAGTCCGGATTGAGCAGGGTCCGAGAACTTGCGAGGAATCGTCGCGGTACACTGAGGGCCAGGCGTGATCGCCACTAAGTATGTTCCGACGGGTACGCCCCCCTTCTTTGTGCTTCCCATCGTGGTGATGAATCGATAGCAACTGTTGTCGGAATCGTAAGTGCTGGCAATTTCCGGAGTTTGCCCCTCGGTCGATTGAAGTGTGATTTCAGCATATTCGACCGTCTGGCCTGCCATTTGGATTTTACATTGCACGAATGGAAGCGCGTCGGGGTCTACGACGATATTATGCTCATTGCTTCCTCCACAACCTGCCAGCAAAATCACTGCTGTTCCAAGGCACACAAGCCGTTCAACAGATAGCAACATCTAAGTTTTCCTCAGGACTTCTATAAAAATACATTGCGCGGAGAATGATCATTCAGCGAAGCCGACCTCGCGCGCAGAACCGGCGACAAAAAAAGACTGCCCGTGAACATTGGGAAACGTTCTCGGGCAGCCAACAGCGTGCGTTAATTAACCAGACCAGGGCACTGCCCTCTGCGCGAAGTTACCCAAAGGCTGCACCAGTGGTTCTGCGAGATCAGAATTCACCAAGTACTTCGCCATCCTTCGGATTGATAAGTTTCCGAAGGTTATTGTGATCCATGCTTTCAGACAGAAATCGGACACTGCCGTCTCCCAGCACGACCTGAACGCCGCCGGAGTGCTGGCTGAAAGGCTCGTCATTTGGACCGCAATTGTTGACGTTCCATGGACAGGGAGAACCACTTCCTGGAGTCACTGTTCCCGGAGTACCGCCGATAGGCTGCTTGTTCTGGTTGATCTTCTGAAGCGCCTGTCCATTGGGAGGACCTGAAACTCCACTGCCGTTGTCCGGATCCGCCCAGCGGGTCGGAACTCCGTATTTTCCGGCAGCGGTACCCACATCAGCCGGGGTCGCATTTTTGGTCGCTGCCAGCTGAGTCGGATCATAGAACCCGGCCGGTACTCCGGCGGGATAACCCAGTACAGCGCCGGTTGCATTCGTGATGTCGTACGAACCACCGTTGTCAGTGGGCCGACCGGCATCTTCGATGATCAGGACCGTGTTGCTTGTACCATCGGTCAGCGCTGAAATTTTATTGTAAAACCCCAGCGCTCCTGGGCGATCCATGCTTGCCACATGATCCGTGTACGCACCTGCAACTCCTCCGCGATAGCCGGTGCTGTCGTAGTCAACGTATGCCAGCGGCATGTAGTCCGTCAGACCGTATCCCAAAGAATCTGCACCGGTAATTGCGTTGCTCGGACAAAGGAACGCTGGAATCTTTGTTTTTGCCATGGCAGGATTTCCGCCCGCTGTATAGTGGTAGCTGAAATTCCATCCGTTGTAGACGTTTTGCTGATCAATCTGCGGCAGGATCGTCGTAAAAAACGAACTGACCGTGAAGCGCCGAGTGTTCGTGGCTTCGTCAGTGGATTCGCCTGCAGTTGGAAGCCGGGAGAACGCATCCAGGTAATTGTGAATGGCCAGCCCCATTTGCTTCAGATTGTTTTTGCACTGCGTGCGGCGCGCCGCCTCGCGGGCCTGCTGCACGGCTGGCAACAACAGCGAAACCAGAACCGCTATGATCGCAATCACAACCAGCAGCTCAATCAATGTAAAGCCCTTACGTCGAGCCTCATCGGGCGTCGAATTTTTGTACATCTCACTCACTTGATTACTCCTCGTTTCTGAAATCGAACTTAAACTCACACTGGATTCGGCCTATGGCCCTCCGGCAGCCAACCATTGGCTGCATCGCTGGAGAGCATCCGGCTGAAATCCGTCTCTCATTGGCGCGCTTCGCGTTTAACAAACCTGCCACCATCAGAGCTGTATGCGGCCCCGAATTGCGGCAGCCGTTCTCCCAGCTCGGAGATCAGGTTCCCCCTCGGGAAGGCTGGTGAACTTCTTTAGAACGTTACCGGTGCGCGACTATTTCACTCCGGTGAGTCCTCACTTGTTGACCGCGACGCGGAGCATTCTGCGGGGCCGTGTTAAGGAATAATGAAGGCGTCGCATTAATAAACGATGAATTCCGCACAGACTTGTTCTGCCGGGTGCGAGCGATGTTCAGGATGGCATCGACACAGATAGCAGAATGAAGGATTTAGGCCAGGAATACTGGCCGACAAACTCCTCGTCCTGGACGCCACGTTTTTGTCCTCTACAATGCCGGGTTGAGTGACGTGCGGCGTCTGATTGCTGCCGCTGTTTTTTACTGCTATTCCACTGATTGTTGCTGCTATGCTTGAAATTCCTGTGATCCGCTGGGGAAAACCTTACGAATCTCTTGAGAAGGCTGATGTTGTTCATTTCGAAACCGGCGAAACGATGGCTCAGATGCATCAGGCCAATGCCGGGCTGGTGCAGATGGATTCTCGAAAATCGAACAAGGCCCGTGAAATTCTCAAGCAGTTCTCGATCGCCGATCTGGTCAGGAAATGCGCACAGGCGGCCGATTTGTATCTGACAGCCAACCTGCCGATGGGAACAGGCACACAGACGCCCGAAGAATTTTGTTCGATTCAGTCGGCTACGACCGGTTTACCGCTGAATATGTGCCGCGCCAATATGTCGAAGAATGCATTCGTACTGAAACATATGGGCGAAATGCTCGATGCACTCACGCGAGGCCTGCCGCTGGATATCCTGTCTCGCGGTTACGGAATGGAATCGCGGAATGTGATGGTGAGTTTCCAGGCGACGACATCGACACTGGGCCTCGTCCTGCCTTCGAATTCACCCGGGGTCCACACGTTGTGGCTGCCCGCGATTCCACTGCAGATCGGGCTGGTGCTGAAGCCGGGATCGTCAGAACCCTGGACGCCGTACCGCATGTACGAAGCGTTCGCAGCGGCTGGAGTTCCGCGTGAAGCATTTTGCTTGTATCCGGGGCCTCACGATGTGGGCAATAAGGTTCTGGAGACCTGCAACCGGGCGATGATCTTTGGTGGTCAGGCCACTGTTGATAAGTATCACGGGAATCCGAAAGTTCAGGCGCACGGGCCGGGCTTCAGCAAGATCCTGATCGGTGATGATTGCGTGGATCAGTGGGAAGAGTACCTCGACGTGCTCGTGAAAAGTGTCCTGATGAACGGTGGCCGCAGTTGTATCAACTGCTCAGGCATCTGGGCTTCGCGACACACAGAAGCTATCGCTGATGCGATCGCGAAAAAACTTGGACCGATCGACGCGCTCCCCACGACCGATCCCAATGCCGCAATTGCTGCATTCACGACGGCTGGTGTTGCGGAGGCCATGAATGGTCAGATCGAAGATGGAATCAAAGGCCCGGTGACCGAGGTGACAGCGAAGTATCGCAACGGAGATCGCCTCGTGAAGCACGAACGCTGCGACTATCTGCGTCCCACAGTGCTGCACGTGAGCGACTGCGACAACAGCATGGCCAACACGGAGTACATGTTTCCGTTCGTGTCAGTTGTCGAATGTCCTCAGGACAAAATGCTGGGCAAAATCGGTTCGACTCTGGTCTGCACGGCAATCACGGGTAACGACAAGTGGACTTCAGAACTCGTCGATGCGCGGCACATTGATCGGCTGAATGTGGGACCGATTCCGACCTGTGCTTTGAACTGGCTGCAGCCGCATGAGGGCAANNTTATTGACTTCCTGTTCCGCAACCGTGCGTTTCAAAACAGCATGCCGCCAGCACACTGATGTGCCTGATTCCGTCATTCGGCCAGTAGACCGTCACCAGCGGGACTCCACGTTCCACCAGTCGTCGCGTCTGGAGAACCGATTGTCCATGCGGATTTCTTCCGTACGCGTCGCGGACGGCCGCAGGTTCCTGAGTCAGATCAAAGGCTGATCGCCCCACGGCCGATGCCAGCAGATCAAAGGCCCGTGAGTAGTTTCGCTGCATGGTTCGCATCGAATCCAGTTGCTGAAGTCTTTGAGCTTTTCCTCCAGCGAATCCAGGAGTGAACGCCTCCGATGCATGCGCCCTTCAGGAACCTCCGGAAGCGGTTCAATTTCACCGACGCGATAATCCCCGCGCGACGGATCGGCATCAATGGTCAGCGGATCCCGGGTCGGACCAAGCCATCCCGCAAATTGTCCGTGGCTTTGTTCGACGAAATTGGGAACATCGTTCTCCAGCTTTGGCCGCATGGAAACGAACGCAGGAAGCGGATCACGTCCTCGCCCAAGCTTCGCCCGAACAGATCCCATATGAAGCCAGTCTACGTGTTCGATGAATGATCTGAGCAGCGAAAGGTGAGAACACTCATCTGCGCTGATTTTCGCTCATTCAAAACGGACAAACTCTTTGACTCGGTCCTGACCCACCTGATATTTTCCCACCCCATTGATGCGAGACAGAAGAATGACGGCGATTTCCAGGTTTTCCTCTTTATTTACTTCATCAAATTCTTAAGCGACTTTTCAAGTTCTGAGATTGCCGCTCTTGCGGCGTCGAAGCCGCCCATCGATTCAACGAATTTCAGAACCTCGTTATGAGACATTGCTGCTTCCGCCGATGATTTGGCTGATCCCGGCTCCGGTGCTGTCCCCCCTTTGCTCTCATGATGAGGCCCTCCAGACGGTCCGATGTCAGTATGATGCCGCCAGGGTACAGGCTGGCCAGGTTTTTCCTGCCGCATGGCGTGTACCACTTCTTCAACCTGTCCGGATCCGACCTGCAGGCCAAATCGTTCCTTAACGACGGTGGCCACATCGACGTAGTCGGCGCAGATGCCTTCGTGCACAATCCGGCGAATCGCTTCTTCTGCTGAGATATCAGGTCGCATCACGCTTCTCCCATCTCAAACGATCCTCAAGCGGCGAAAGCAGAATGCCTCCCGTTCAGATACCACAAAGATAACACTCGCGAAATCGTATGTCGAGTGCCTGCTCTCTCAAAAGTGCCTGCCGGAGGGACACGTTTTGATGGTCGTCATCGTCTTGACCTCAAGTCAGCGGGTTTGAACAATGCGGATGGCGGCAGGACAAGAGCTGAGGATCAACGATTTTTGCAGCTCACAGGTGGCGCAGGCGGCCGAACTCCACAGAGATCCCGTGAGGACAATTAATTAATGTATCGTTTCTCTTCGGAAATCATAAACTGTCTCTGCACGTCGCTTCGCGCGGGGGCAATTGTTTCCATCGCGATGATTTGTTCAGGCTGTGTACCATCATCACCCGATATGGATGCTAAGCCATTGGCTGCGCCGCGTTCACGACCGCCGCGACTTCCTGTTACTCCGACGCTTGCTTCCCATGACATCACCAACGCTCGAATCATCAGCGGCGCAAATGCGACTCGTGTTCAATGGCCTGCTCCGCCGCATGCTTCTGATCCACATTCCGTAATCGAAGTGAGTCCACTTCAGGAGTTACGCTGGTCGGCAGAATATCCGCTTGCGAAGATCCACGATATTGCGTGGTCGCCTGACGGTGACGTTTTGGCGGTGGGTGGCCAGATTCATGACGATGACAAGGAGTTGTTCCGTTCGCCGACGCGGCTCTATTCTCAGGATGGAGCGGTGATCGAAGAACTTGTCACGGATTCCCGAGTCGGTAACGGCCAAGGCGATTCAATCTCGGATTTGGAATGGTCGATGGACGGCAGGATTTTGGCGACTGCAGGTGGACTGAATATGTCAGCAACACTGTTCTATCCGCCAGGCAAGCAGAAAGCAGAGTTGACGCAGGTCGCCATGTCGATCCATGCAGTGAAGTTTTCTCCCCAGAGCGACTACTTCGTTCTCGTCACCGGCGATCGGGACATTTATCTCTACGACGCGGAGTGTAATCGGATCGATGTTGTCGGTCCGGCTGGATCATCACTCCACTCGGTCGCCTGGCATCCCGACGGGACGATGTTGGCTTGTTCCGATCCACTGGGTGTTATGATTTGGGAACTCCGCAAAAATCCGTCCTCGAAAGGATTGACTGACACCGTATCGCTGGTCCCTTTGGTTCGCGTGCATCTGGCTTTGGGACGAGAACAGTGGGTTACGACGCTGGACTGGAATCCTGCTGGAACACGACTGGCGGTGGGGGCCTTCGGCACTGGCGATGTGTGGTTGATTGATCGCGACGGAACACCGCTGGGAACGATGCGCGGGCATACGGAAACGGTGTGGCGGACATGCTTTTCCAGCAAAGGGATTTTGGCAACGACCTCGTCAGATGCTACAACCCGATTGTGGGATGAGGACGGGAACCCAATCGCGGAACTGGTGAGTGCAACGCCGCAGGAGGATATCCTGATCGATGTCGTTGCGTGGTCCCCGAACGGCGATTACCTCGCCGTGGCATCACCCAATGAATTGATTCGTATTTACGACAGCCACGCGGCTCCGTTGGCGAATCTGCGAGGCCATAACGGGATTATTACGGCCGTCAGCTGGCACCCGCACGGAGAACGTCTCGCGAGCGCCGCCGACGATAAAATCACGTACCTTTGGGACCTGCCTGCGCGATTACCGTGATTATCCCCATGGGCAGAAGCCGGAGTCAGATCTGCCGTACCAGCATCAGCGACAACAGTTTCGATGTTACAAATCGGGTTCTGCCGGTTTGCTGTTTCCCGAACGTGCCGAGTAACAATGGACCCGCGGTGATCGGGATCCGGTCGCTGGCAGAAATTGGATGAGCTCCAAACATCCTGCAGTGCCATCGATTGACTCTGACTAATTGACGGGCTCCATCGTGTGAATATTCCAGATATCCCGCGCATATTCCCTGATGGTGCGGTCGCTGGAGAATTTTCCGATGGCGGCCGTATTAAGGATCGCCTTTTCAGTCCACTGTCGATGATCGCCATACAAGGCCCCTGCTTTGTCGTGCGCCTTCAAATAGGATTCGAAGTCGGCCAGATGAAAGTAAGGTTCGCCGTCCGTCAGCAAACGATCACAAATCCAGCTGTACTGCGCATCGCTGCCTGCTGTGAATCGATGGCCCCTGAGCGCATCAATCACTCTCCGAACGGACGCATTCCGCTGATAAATCTCCGACGGACGATATCCGCTGCTCTGCAGATTCCGGATCTCTTCGACCGTATGGCCGAACAGGAAGAAGTTTTCGGCACCCACTTCTTCACGAATTTCAATGTTGGCTCCATCCAGTGTACCGATCGTTAAAGCACCGTTCATCGCAAATTTCATATTGCTGGTACCGGATGCTTCCATGCCTGCGGTCGAGATTTGCTCGCTGATGTCGGCTGCGGGGATAATGATGTGTGCGAGTGAAACCCGATAGTCGGGCAGAAAACAAACCTTCAGATGACCTTTACAGCGAGAATCATGATTAATCACCCGGGCCACGTCGTGTATCAACCGGATAATCTGTTTGGCCAGATAGTATCCCGGTGCCGCTTTGCCAGAGAACAGCCAGGTTCGCGGCTGAACCGGGACAATGCCGTCCTCGGTTAGACGCAGATACTCATACACGATGTGAAGCACATTCAGTAATTGCCGCTTGTATTCATGGATCCGTTTGACATGGACATCGAAGAGCGATTCCGCATCCAGCGACTCCCCCATGGTCCGCCGGATCCATTTCACGAGCCGCTTTTTATTCGACTGTTTCACAGCACGAAATCGTTCCTGGAAGTTTCGGTCCGATGCCAGCGGCTTAAGTTTTTGCAATTGATCAAGATCCGTAATCCAGCCGTCACTGATGGATTCAGTGATCAGTGCTGCCAGGTTCGGATTGGCGGTCAGCAGCCAGAGCCGGGGAGTGACACCGTTGGTTTTGTTGTTAAATCGCTCCGGCCACATTGCATAAAAGTCGGGCACCAATTCGGTTGTAACCAGTCGGCTGTGAACGGCCGCGACACCATTCACGGAATGACTTCCGGCAATGGCCAGGTGCGCCATTCGCACTTGTTTTTGCGGGCCCTCTTCAATCAGCGACATTCGACTGCGTCGCGCGTGATCATCCGGCCAGCGAATGGCAACGGCCGCCAGCAGTCGATCATTGATTTCATAGATGATCTGCAGATGGCGCGGCAGCACTCGTTCCAGCAATGAGACAGGCCAGCGTTCCAGCGCTTCCGCCATCAGCGTATGATTGGTGTACGCGCAGGTGGCGGTGGTGATTTCCCAGGCACGTTCCCAGGAAAGTTCCTGTTCGTCCACAAAGATCCGCATCAGCTCGGCAATGGTTAGCGCCGGATGCGTATCGTTGAGCTGAATCGCGACCTGATCCGGGAACTCATCGAAGCCCACATGATTTCGCTGGTATGTGCGGACAATGTCCCGCACCGCACAGGCCACCAGAAAGTACTCCTGGACCAGACGCAATTCTTTACCGGCCTCGATGGAATCACTTGGATACAGGACCTTGGAAATTGTCTCGAGCTGCACCTTTTGCTGCACCGCGTTCAGATAGTCACCCTCGTTGAAAATGTGCATATCAAATTCCTGCGACGCGCGGGCCGAATACAGCCGCAGGTAATTTACCGTTTTTCCGCCATAGCCGACGACCGGCATATCACACGGCACGCCGATCACGACCTTCCAGTCGAGCCACATAGGATTGTATCGGCCGTGCCGGTCCATGGTATGTTCCACATGTCCATACAATGAGACCAGTACAGCGTCCTGCGGGCGCTGAATCTGCCACGGCGTGTCGTACGTACGCCAGTTGTCCGGCATTTCGACCTGCTGACTGTCGCGGATCTCCTGACGAAACAACCCGTATTCATAATTGATCCCGTAGCCAAACCCCGGCATTCCAAGTGTCGCCAGAGAGTCCAGAAAGCAGGCAGCCAGTCGACCGAGTCCGCCGTTTCCGAGCGCCGCGTCGGTCTCGAATTCTTCGACGTCTGCAAAATCGACCCCCAGTTCATGCAGAATGTCGCTGCAGCTCTCCAGCAGACCGAGGTTGACCAGATTGTTACGCAGCGAGCGACCGATCAGGAATTCCAGCGACAGATAGTACAAACGCTTGGCGTTGGTCCGCCGATACTCCGCATCTGTGGACAGGGACTGTCTGACCATTCGGTCACGGATTGCGAGTGCGACAGCTCGAAAGGCCTCACATGGCTGCAGTCCTTCGGCGCTGAGTCCCAGTGAATAATTCACATGATACAGAATCGAAGTTCGCAGACTGCCGTCGTCCGGCAGTAAGCCGCTCGTGAGCGAAGGGACGACGTTGTCAGTCTGCATGATCCTGCTCCCGTGTTCAAACCCACAGTCAATAGGCGAGCGGCAGAAATGATTCTACCGAACCAGTCGTCGTGGACGAGGCGACGATTCCTTCACAGCCGGGGACTCGTGACCTCGTCCACTATGGTTAATTCTTTTCTGCCGCTCGCCTTAGTTGAATTCCGAACTGTTGGCAGTATACTCGCCCGGAGCGTTCCGCAACATTCAATAGTTCAGAGCCGCCGCGACGAGGGCCCGGCCCATGGTGGAATTGCAGCGTCGTTTTCCGGCAAAGCCCCAGCGGATCTCAGAAATCCGACGCTTTGTTAGCGATGGCTGCCGCAAGGTGTGGCATGAGTCCTTCGATGATTCTGCCATTTCCCAATTAGAACTGGCCGTCAGTGAGGCCACATCCAATATAATCCTGCATGGTCTGGACGAGCCTTCGAATGCGACGATTCAGCTGGACTTGAGAGTTGATTCAGACCAGGCCTCCGTTGCATTGTTATATCCTGGCCGTGAATTCAGGCCTCACACAGTTCCGCCACCGGATTTCACAGGTCATGCGGAGAGCGGTTACGGTCTCTACCTGATGCAGCAGTCTGTTGACGAAGTGGACTTTTCCCGGGACGATACAGGGCTCTGCACAATCCGCCTGACTAAAAACCGCAGACGTGAACACAGGAGCATTCCATAATGGATGTCTTAGTCGAACAGGATGGTGATGTGCTGGTGGCAACGCCGATCGCAAAGCACCTGGATCTCAGTAATGCAGATTCTTTTCGCAATGAAGTGGTCGTGGCCCTGGCTGACGGCTGCAAACTGGTGATCGATATGGAACGCGTGGAATTCGTAGACAGCCGCGGTTGTGGCGCGATCATTTCGTGTTTGAAACACCTTTCGGCCGCCGGCGGTGACCTGAAACTATGCGAAGTCCACCCGCGGGTAAGGACCGTGTTCGAGCTGATTCGGTTGCATCGAATCTGTGAAATCCTCGATACTCGGGACCAGGCGATCTACAGTTTCGAATCGCATACCTGATTGAGCCTGAGAGGCTGCAAACACGACCATGGCTGCTTTACTTGATATCCGCAGTAAACAGGAGTTCCCACTGCACGGCGTGCTGACCCTGATCGGCCGCGATCCCGCGTGTGATATCGTCGTGGATTCTCCCGTAGTGTCCGCACGCCATTTTATCATTCTGCACCGAAATGGTTCATACAGCCTGGAAGATCTGGGCAGCATGAATGGCACGTTCGTGAACGGCCATCGACTCGCAAGACGGACCCGGCTGTATTCCGGCGATCAGATTACCGTTATCGGACTCACGCTGGAATTTCGAGATGCTGAGGCCCCGGAAGAGCGACCTGCTGTTCAACCTGCCGTGAACACAAACACCATCAGCAGTACCTCGGATGCACGTACGATTCGTCTGTCTGAACTTGCGAATGCAAAGCACATACCCGAACTGTCGGCGCTGGAAGTTGATGGTGACCTGCGACTGTCCGTCAAACCGGAAGTCAAACTGCGTGCTGTGCTGGAAATTGCCCGCAATCTCAGTTACTCATTGGAATTAAAGGTCGTTCTGCCACAGATTCTGGACAGTCTGTTCACTATTTTTCCTGCCGCAGACTGCGGATTCGTGTTGCTTCGGGACTCAAAAACCGGAGCCATGATTCCCTGTGCCGAAAAGTATCGCCATCCTCGGGATTCAGATTCGTTTCCTGTGAGCCGCAGTATTATTCAACAGGTGCTGGTCAGCGGCAAAGCGATTCTCAGTCGTGATGCAGGCAGTGATTCGCAAATCGTATCATCAGCAAGTATTCGGCACCTTGATATTCGCTCAATTATGTGTGTCCCCGTTAATCGGGATGATGGGGATTGCATGGG
>JAGQQS010000151.1 GCA_020426105.1 Planctomycetaceae bacterium | reverse complement strand
GACCCGGGGACGATGAGCCCTTATCAGCACGGCGAAGTTTATGTGCTGGACGACGGTTCCGAAACGGATCTGGATTTGGGGCACTATGAACGTTTTACGTCAGGTGAACTCAACCGGCATTCGAACTACACGACCGGCCAGATTTATTTGTCCGTGATTGAAAAAGAACGCCGTGGCGAATATCTCGGACACACCGTGCAGGTTGTGCCGCATATCACTGACGAAATCAAAGCGAGCATTCTGAGCCTGGCGACGCCTGACGTCGATGTGGTCATTACGGAACTTGGCGGTACGGTTGGCGACATCGAGGGGCTGCCTTTCCTGGAAGCCATCCGGCAGATCCCGCTTGATATCGGCAAAGAGAACGTCATGTTTATTCACCTGACGCTGGTCCCGTATCTCAAGGCGGCGCGTGAGGCGAAAACGAAACCTACTCAACACAGTGTGCAACAACTTCGCGAAATTGGTATTCAGCCTGACATTCTGATCGTTCGCACCGAAAGGCCGATTGGACGCGAGCATACCGATAAGATCGCGCTCTTCTGTAATGTTGAAAAACAGGCGGTCATTGAAGAAGTCGATAAAGAATTTTCGATTTATGAAGTTCCTATTGGCCTCATTGAACACGGACTGGATGAATTAATCTGCCAGAAGCTGCATCTGCCCGCGGGTCCGTTAAAAATGGATGACTACCGTGCGCTGGTGCACCGAATCCGGAACCCGAGGAACGAGGTCACCATTGCGGTCGTCGGCAAGTATATCGAACATCGTGATGCGTATAAGTCCATCTATGAATCGCTGGACCACGCGGGCTTTGCTCACTCCACTCAAATCAATGTGAAACGCATTGAAGCCGAAGAACTCGAGCGGCAGGAACCCGAACTGCTGCTCAAAGGCGTCGATGGCCTGTTGATCCCGGGTGGATTTGGAATGCGTGGCATCGAGGGCAAGATTCAGGCAATCCAGTTCGCGCGCGAGTTTGAGATTCCGTTCTTCGGCATCTGTCTTGGGATGCAATGTGCCGTGATTGAATTCGCTCGCAATGTACTTGGCCTCACAGACGCCAACAGTAGTGAATTTTCCAGCGATACTTCCCATGCCGTCATCTGTCTTCTGGAAGGACAGAAGGGAGTCTGTCACAAGGGAGGCACGATGCGCCTGGGCGCTCAGCCGTGTGTGATCACATCCGGGACAAGAACCGCCACGGCCTACGGCAAAGCAGAGATCAGTGAGCGTCATCGACATCGTTACGAATTTAATCCGGACTATCGTAAAGAGTTTGCGGACGCGGGAATGACAATTGCCGGGACGAGTCCGGACGGTGGCCTTGTTGAAATTGTGGAACTTACCTCGCATCCGTGGTTTGTAGCGGTGCAGTACCATCCGGAATTCAAATCACAGCCTCACAACGCTCATCCGCTGTTCAAAGGCTTCATTGAAGCCGCTCTACAGAGGCGACAACAGAGATCCGCCAGCCTCTCGACCGGCGCCGTTCACACGGAATAGGTTCCAGGGACAGGTTCAATGCCCAACCAGACTCGCATCGTATCACCGGGACCTCGACCGGAGACAGTTCGAACGGCAGAAGGCGAAGTCCTCACCCCGCCGCCCGATTGGTCTCTGTTACTGCCGGGAGATCCCGGACTGACGCGGCGGGTCAAAGCTCTCGGACCGTCGTGGACGGTTCAGGAAAAACGCGGCCGCAAAACTTTTTCTCAGGGCATCTGGGCTCCACAGAAGAATATCAGTGCGGCGCTTGAAAAGCTGACACAGGAGCGTTCGACTGAGGCCTACGCCAAACGGCAGGCAGCCAGTGCCCAGCGGCGCGAGAAAACGCAGGCTGTGTACGTCACCACATTCCGGGACGCGGTGCTGGCGTTCCTTGCGTTTGCCCCGGTTCATCAGGAACTCGCGGAACAATTGGCAAACGCTGTAGCGGCGCATGCCACGCCAGTGGGTAGCGGGACCGTGGCAAGGACCAAACAAATTCCGGTGGAACGCCGGGCTGAAGCCGCCGTGATCGCCTGGATGCGTCATCAGACAACTCTGTATGATGAAATGAAAATTGCCCGAATCAAAGGAGAACGTCGGGAAGTTCGCCGGATGCTGGCGCAACAGTCTCGAGAGTTATTGAAACAGTATCGCGAAGGTATCATTGTCGCTCCTGCCAAATGCGA
>JAGQQS010000150.1 GCA_020426105.1 Planctomycetaceae bacterium | reverse complement strand
TGGCGGCGACTGGCGCTGCGGACACTCGAACGCTGCTGTCGTCCCGTTTCACCGATGTGACGTTTGTTGCGACCGCTGAAGGCAACAAGTTGATGGCGTGGGTGTCGGCCGATCAGGACGAACGTATTCGAGCGACGCTGGAACAACTTGCCACGGAGCAACCTTTTCGGGCAAATCGCACCATGGAGTTGTATTCCATCACCGATCTTGGACCGACAGCATCGACGGTACTTTCGCAGTCTGTCCCAACCGCGACGATTACGCCGGGGGCTCGCGCCGATCAGCTGGCGATCGTCGCGACATCCGAAGACCATGTTAAACTCAAACAGATACTGCAGAAGCTGGAAGAAGCAAAAACCTTTCCGCCTCGAAAAAGTCTCGTTGTGCATCAAATCAAGGGTATTGCGCCGCAGGCCGTCCTGCAGGTGCTTCAGCCTCTGGTCGATGCAGAAGTGCAGTTGACGGTGGATCCCACCGGGCAACAGCTGTTTGTACGTGCGTTCCCGGACAAGCAGGAATATCTAACCCGTGTGGTCAATCAGATTACGGAGAAGTTGTCCACGAGTTCGAAACGTCTGACCAGAACCTATCTGGTTGGTCAGCCGAATGCTGATGAAGCTCAGGAAGCCCTCGCCGCTTTATTCCCGGACGCGAAAATTGTCACCGATGCGGATCGCAAGATTATCATCGCGACAGCAACCGAGGAACAGCATGAGACGATCGCACAGATTTCCGCGCAGATGAAAGGAGCGACACTGGAGGTCGATATTCCGGTGCCAGCTGTTTATTCGCTCAGTCATGCCAGCCCAACGGAAGTCCAGACATTGTTGCAGTCGATGTATCGTCAGCTGGACAATGTCCGCCTGTCGGTCAATGAAAAGACGGGACGACTTGTGGTACTGGCACGGGCGGAGCAGCAGGCTGCCATTCGACCGTTGATTGAGCAGCTGGATGCGGATTCTGAGGCGGCGACCAGTCTCGAACTGGCTGTCTTCCGCCTGAATCAGCTCGACGGCCTGGCGGTCCAGCAAGCGCTGCAACCGTTACTTCCCAGAACGGCTCAGGTGACTGCTGATCGCGTCGGACGGCAATTGCTGGTCAGCGCTGCAAAGAGTGATATGCCGGCGATTCGGGAAATGGTGCAGCAGATGATTTCTTCACAGGGCGCCGTGGAAGGGCTGGAAACCCGCAGTTATCGCCTGCGACGAAACGAAGCGGACGAGGCGCAGGAAGTGCTTGAAAAACTATTCCCTGACGCGACGCTGGTGACCGACGTTTCACAGGAAATGCTTGTCGCAACCGCGACGCCGCAGCAGCATGAAACGATAGCGAGTGTTGTTCAGCAAATGACGACTCCCGCGCCGGACGCCAACAGCCCGCAGGCCGTCGCGTATCCGTTGAAAGCGGCTGACGGTAAGAACGCGGTTGAAGTCTTTCAGGCTCTCTTTCCAAGAAACGACAATGTTCATCTCTCTTTCGACGAAAAGACGCGGTCGCTTCTTGCGGTAGCTCGTCCAGACCAGCATCAGGCCATCAAGAGACTCATTGAACAGCTCGAATCGGGACCGGGCGACGTGACCGGAAGAACTCTGGAGATTTACGCTCTGCCTGCTGTCGATGGATTGACAGCGGTGGAGGTGGCGAAGGGCGTGCTGCAAAGCATCGATCCTTCAGCCACGGTCTCATGGGAAAAAACGTCGAAGCAACTGATCGTCTCAACCACGACCGCCGGACATGAGGAAGTTAGCGCTGCGGTCCAGCGTTTTCAGGAAAGTGACCCGCGAGAAATGGACGTCATTCAACTGCGAATGCTGAGCGCCTCGTCGGCGCAGAATGCGATCGAGGGGCTCTATGGCGACAGTTTTGCTAAAAGTGGTGATTATCCGGTGATTCAGGCCGACGAAGATTCACAGCAGTTGCTGCTGCGAGGCTCAAAAAAACAACTGCAGGATATCCGTACGTTGCTGATCAAAATGGGTGAAACCGGATTGTCTGCGACGGTTGATGCCGCGGCACCTGCGAATCGAAATCTGCGAGTCATCCCTGTTCATGGAGACGTCGAACCCACGCTGCGGAAGATTCAGGACTTGTGGCCAAGCGTCCGTCGCAATCCGATTCGCGTGCTGCGTCCGCACGGAGACGTCAGCCCGACTCTTCCTGCCCCAGAATCAGACGGACAATTTTCGGTACCCGCGGAAACGCTTTCACGCGACGGAACGGCAGTTGGCGAAACACTGGTCGATGATCAGAACTCACCCGTCACAACGGACGAGAGAGACTCAGACGCCCGGGCAGCCACGCGGGACCAGACGGATCATCCCTCGACAATCCCATCCAGTGAAGTTCCTCAGGCCGGGGACGCTGTTGATGAGCCATCTCCGGTGATTGTGATTCCCGGACCGGGCCGCATTACGATTGCATCCGACGATATTGAAGCACTGGACCAGCTGGAATCCATTCTGCGCGCCACAGCAGCGCCGTCAGGGTTGAGTGGAGCTAATCGGAATCGCGATTTCTCCGTCTACCAACTCCGCAATGCCGGTGCTGAAGAGGTCGCTGAAACACTGAAGTCGATTTATCAAAATCGTGCTGGCATACTCGCTTTCGGATCTGTCGTCATTGTGCCTGAACCGCGAATGAACGCATTGATCGTCTATGGAGGACGCGCTGATCGTGATCGGATCGAACAGCTGCTTGAAATTCTTGACACAGAGAAGTTGCCGGACTCAGGGCGGATCTTCCGCACGCAGGTAATTCCGTTGGCCCACGCAGATGCTAAAAAAGTCGAAATTGTGCTTAAAGGTGTGTATCGCACCGAAATGACGGCCGGTGGATCGCGTCGGGCTATCGATATTCCGACGGGGATCGATTCGGCCGTGGCAAACATGCTCCGACAAATCAATGCGGCCGCATCGGCCCCCTTGCTGACCATCGAAGTGCAGGTCGAAACGAATTCGCTCGTGGTAAAAGCCCCCCAGAACCTGATCGAAGAGTTGTCGGAGCTCGTCTCACAGCTTGACGAAACGTCGGCCACCAACCGAGCACGCGGAATTACCTTGATCCCGCTTAAGCAGACTAATACGCGACGGGTCATGCGAATCCTGGGCAATGTGCTGGATTAGCCTGTTTCTGGATTTACGACTCAGAAAAGGAAGCAGAGCAACCAACATGGGCTGGCGAAACACACGCGTGAATTTCGTTTGTGAAGCACGAGATACTGCGGGCGGGTCGTCCCTCCGGCGAAACAGCGATCTGAGCTCTGCAAGAGCAGTTGATTCACGTCTGGTCGTGCCGATTCTGGTGTAAAACTACAGGTTTTCCCACAGTTGGTTAGATATTATCCATTTATTCAGAGTAACGCCGTCTAACACTTCTACCCGCAAAAATGCTGGCTTCTTAATTGAACAGACATGAGAATGCCGATGTACGAATGAGAATAAAGATTGTCGAACGGTTTCAGCCATTGGTACAATTGAGCTGGCTTGATGGCAAGGTAGATCTCACCTAAAATACCTACCTTCAAGTGTCGGTGCTGTTCAAAAAGTGGTTTAAGACAGCTTCCGTAAAACATCCCTCCCGCCGAAAACCATCCCTCCCTCGGCACAATTCGGAAAATCACATGAGTACGATTTTGAAACGCCCTCTGGCGTATCGAGAGAAACCGCGCCGATTGACGACAGAAGAGCTGGATCAGGTTCAGCGATTGTTTTCGACGGACGGTCTGTCTGCAGTGACCAGTGAGTTCGGATTCAGCACGGACCTGCAGGCACTTCAATCGCTCGCGCACTCATTAGGAATGTCGGTCGTCGACCTGTCGAAAGAGACAATTGACCGGTCAATTCTGGAGGGTTTTCCGGTACGTTTGTTACATCGCCACGGAATTTTCCCGATCGACCGCAGCCCCGCTTCGATTCGGATCGTCGTGAGTAACCCGTTTGATGTGCAGGCTGCTGACGCCGTTTCTGCGGCCACCGGACTGTTTGTCATGACATCGCTGGCGCTCCCGCATGAGGTCGCCGCATTAATCAAGGCTCATTTGGGCGTTGGCGCTCAGACGCTTGACGGACTGATGGCACAGGCGGCGGAGAACACCGACGAAGTCGAGATACTTGGTGATCTCAACTTCGAAGAGTCTGAAGCAGCGGCGATGGCTCAACAGGCGTCCGTCGTGCGGCTGGTAAACGATATTCTTACCGAAGCCGTGAACAACCGGGCGAGCGACATTCATATGGAAGCGCAGGCTTCCGGGATGAAGATTCGCTATCGCATTGATGGTGTTCTGCAGAATCAACCTGTTCCCCCTGAACTCAATCGCTTTCAGGCAGCCATCCTGAGTCGTCTGAAGATTATGGCGCGTCTGAACATTGCTGAAAAGCGGGTTCCTCAGGACGGTCGTATCAAGTTGCGAGTCTCCGGGCGTGAAATTGACATTCGCGTGTCGATAATCCCGATGTTGCACGGCGAGGGCGTCGTGATGCGCGTGCTCGATAAAGATGCGATGAAGTTTTCGCTCTCCGGCGTCGGAATGGAAGAAGATACCTGCTCGCGCT
>JAGQQS010000149.1 GCA_020426105.1 Planctomycetaceae bacterium | reverse complement strand
TCTTCGGCGCCCGCTTCCAGTTGCTCAAGCACAGCCGAAATTGATTCATGATCATTGGGCGTGGCCAGGACACTGTAGCGATTGCCGTCCGCCTGAAAAGTAATGCTCGCCTGCGGCGTTATTGTCTGAAGGATGGCGAGTGATGTGGGGCCTGAGACTTTCTTCAGTGGATAAAATCTCAGCTCGGGCTTCAGTCTTGCTCCCTGCAACTGCTCCACCACTTTTCGAAGCTTCTCATGATCTCCCGCCGTAGCCACGATCGCCAGCTGATCGGCGCGAGAACCAGGCGTGATCGTCGCCGTCGGAACGGTCTGTGACAATACCGTCGAAGCCGACGGTCCAAGATCCCGGATCGAATAAAGTTCCATCGTGCGATTCGACTGAAATGGCTTTTCCGTCGCGAGTTGTTCCAGCGTCGCTCGAATACGTTCGTCCTGATCAGCCGACACCCACGCCATCAGCTTGTTGCCTTCAGCGGTCGCAACAAACGTCACATCGGTGAACCGGGATGACAGCAGCGTTCGCGTGTCCGCAGCGCCAGTCGCCGCCACGTCATAGAATTTCAGACTCTTCGTTGCGGCAGCGGAGTCCGCTTGTGATTCAAGCTGTTCGATCAATGCTCGAATCGCTTCGTGATCAGCAAGTGTTCCAAACGCGATCAGACTGCGAGTCGCGGCATTCACGGTGATTCGGGCACTCGGAACGACCGTCGCAAGAATCGTCGAAACAGCACCTGGTTCTGCGTTCTTCAGTGCGTAGACCTGCAGCTGTCGCATCCCCGATAGCGGCTGATCCGCCTGAATCAATTCCAGAGATTCGGCAATGTGCGCCTGATCCTTTTCAGTGGCCCACGCGATTAGCTTTCCGGAGACAGGATCAACCCGATACTGACCATCCGGGGCAATAAGTTTTACCGTGGCCAGCATCTGGTCAGCATCTGAAATGGAAACCGAATAAAGTTGCAGTTTGGGCTGACTGTCAGGGCCCTGATTGGATTCCAGTTGTGCGAGAATTATCTTTGCCTTGTCCTGCTCCGCAGGAATCGCGTTGATCGAAATTTGCAACGCCTTCTCATCGACAACCACATTACCCGCAATAATCTGCTTAAGTACTTCGCCCGCCTGCTTCGGGTTCGCATGTTGAATCGGATAAACCACAAGCACCGGTTTCGGCGGCTCAACGACCGGTGGTGTCACAGGCTTCTGAGGGATCGGGATCTTCTGCACAATCTGCTCGATCACGCGCAGATTAGCCGCTGTGTCAAACACAAGCATTTGCTGAGTCTGAGCCAGTGGTTCTGCTTTTCCGTAGGTGCCAAGCAATGGCTTCACTTCCAGCAGCACCGACTCTGGTGGACGTCCTTCCAACGGAATCAACACGCTGACAAATTCATAACGCCCCCGCGTTGCGAGCTCGGCCAGAGTCACGCGTGGAATCGTACCTTCCGGCAGACCACCCTTCAGGTCGAGACACATCAGCATTCGCTCACGCCGAACCAGCGTAAAACCTTTAGTCAATAACCAGCCGTTGAGCAGATCAATGGCCTCGGTCGTCGAGTAGTCTTTCGAATCGGCGTATGTGAACGTGCCGGGAGGAGGTGTATCCATGACCAGCGACAAATCAGATTCTTTGGAAATCCATGTTAGAACGTCCGGCCACTTCATACTGCGAAAATTGAATCGCAGAGTTTTGCCGCCAAACAAGGAAACAAACAATCGCTGTTGCTCCGGAGTCAGGACAGCCTTAATTTTTTCGTTCGCAGCAGTGGCGATTGCTGGTCGTGCCGATTCATCGGCCGCGGCAACGGCGACGTCGCGTTCAGTGATCAATTGTTGGATCGATGATTGTTGTTCATCCGTCAATTTCACCGCGGCAGCGATTTCCGGTTTCGCCAGTTGATTGTAGGCTTCCAGGACTTCTGAAGGGAGAACTGCTGCTGCTGGATCCTGCGCGGTGGCGCCGCTGCAGGCGACCATCGTCAACAGGCAGGCGACAAGGTAACGGATCGCAATGCGCTCTTGCGGAAACCGAAAGTTCATCAGGCAATCTCAAATTAAGGCAGGATGTCAGGTTTAACTGGGTGCCCCGGTTGATCCATCGAAAAAAGCGGGAAACACAGGATCTGACACGAGTTGGAAGGACCCGTGACTTTAGCGTTGGGGCGCGGGAAATACTACAAAATTCCCTATCGAGACCCACTGCACTTGTCAGCCTAGCCCGAATCGCAAGGCAATTGGGCAGAATCCAGCGTTCATCCTTTCATTTTTCAGAAACGAAACGCCGATTTTTCCCACTGAGCGGGAAAAAGCTGATTTCGGAACGCTCTGTGTCAGAATGTTTTGAGCCAACCTCGCTGCAAGCCCGGAGTCTCCTCCGAAAACTCAATCTCCTGATTTCGATGGCATCCCCGCGAAGCGTGACCCAATTCGTGTGAATCCAGTGACCGCGTGTTCAAAATTGGTGGCTGAACCAATCCCGGATTCTTAATATTTTCCGGCGTGCATCTCATTCTTATTTTCATCCGCGACCAGATGATCATAAGTTATGGGTTCAGAATCCTTTCCCTCCACACGCTGAACAGACTCATGACCCAGGGTAACCACCGTTGGACGCTGGATGATCAATCCGAATTGCCGCGAAATCACCGATGGTGGCCGCGGACGGCTGGCCTAATGCTCGTCATCGGACTCGGTGTCGTGGTGCTTGTCGGCTTGTTCGAACTTGGGCGGGAACCAGAACGCGAACGAGGTTCAGGCGCCAGAAAGCTGGAATTTTTAAACAAGTCACAAGCGTCAAAGAGGCCCAGTGATACGCCGCATATCAATGTCTGGTGGGACGACATTCCCGCTCACCTGCGGACGGATGCGGCTCAGCCAGTAAACAAGTCCAGCAACATACATCCCGGGGACTATGCAGGCCCCGAGGCCTGTCGTGAGTGTCATCGGAAGAACTATGATGGATGGTCACATCATCCCCATCGCTGGATGAACGCGCTGGCAGATGGATCAACTGTTGTCGGTGACTTTTCCGGTACGAGTATTGCTTATCTCGGCGGAAAAGTAACGTTCTTTAAAGAGCACGGTGAATACCGTATGCGGCTCGAACGAGAAGAATCACGAACGTACGTCGTTCATCAGACAATTGGCTCGCGTTTCTTTCAGTACTATGTCGGCAAGCAAATTGATGGTCCTGAATCCACTGATCCGTCGACTGATCCGCAACGATTGGACCATGTGCTGCCGTTGGGATACTGGATTGAGCCTGGAGAGTGGGTCCCGATCGTCAACGTAGCACAGGAAGAATCTCCGGATGGCCAGCGAATGGACCCTTTCGAGGTGAAGAGCTATCAGAGCAACTTCTGCCAGTACGCTGATGCCTGTGATCAATGTCACACGACCAGTCCTTTGGGCGATCTGCTGTCGGGTAACGCAAATCAGCTGGCTCGCGAAGTACCACGCAGTATCGAATGGGCAGTCTCAAACTATCTCGAAGAGGAACGCCCTCAGTGGTTACCGCCGCGACACAGGTCACTGCCTGATGATCAAGCCGTGGGTCTGCTCAATTCTCTCGATGCAATACCCGCTTCAGAGCACGCCGTCACTCTGGGAATTAGTTGTGAGTCGTGCCATTTGGGTTGCCGTGAGCACGCCCGGAATCCGAAGATTATTCCGGCGTTTTTCCCAACCAGTCCACATCTGCATTCCGGATCTGCGGACGCACCGCCTGACTCCGGGCGGACACACGATAACGTCAACTGGGCCTGCGGCCGATGTCATTCCGGCGACCGCCCGCATTTTGCCGCTGGCATGTCTACCTGGAACTCCACTGAATATTCTGACGCCATGCGGGGCAGTTGCTACAGCCAGTTGAAGTGCACAGATTGCCACAACCCGCATCAGGCGATTGGCCACAAGTGGTCATCGACACCAGCCCAGGACGACGCACGCTGCATTCAGTGCCATCAACACTATGCTTCACTGGAATCACAAGCGGCGCACTCCCATCATCCGCCGGACAGTGAGGGCAGTCGTTGCATGAACTGTCATATGCCCCGCATCAATGAAGGCTTGCAGGACGTCGTTCGTACGCACACCATTTTTTCACCCACCAACGCCGATATGATTTATGCCAATCAACCAAATGCGTGCAATCAGTGCCACACAGACAGATCCATCGACTGGACGCTTGGCTATCTGAAGCAATGGTATAACACCAGATTTGATGAAGCACGACTGCAGAATCAATACACCAACCGTACGCAATCAGCAGCGCTGGGCTGGCTTCAGAGCGAGAATCATGCAGTCCGGTTAGTTGCTGCCGATGCTTTGTTCCGCACGAGAACGGAATGGGACACAGACACATCGATCCAGACAGCATTGATCAATGCCCTCAACGATCCGTATTTGCTTAACCGCCAATTCGCGCGGCGTGGATTCGAAGGCATGCTGGGGCTGCAGCTCAGACATTACGGATATCACTTTTATATGACGCCGGATGAGCGTGAAAAGCCCATGGCTGATTTGCGCGAGGCGCTCCGGACTGCCATTCAAGAAACGAAGTCTGACGACAACGAATGAACAAAAACTCGTGCTGGCAAGGATCGCCTTCAGTGACGCGATGATCCCCGGAAATCATGCCACGCTCGATCGACGTTTCAATCAGCCGCCCCCGCGAAGCCTGCGATGCTAAAACGCGGAGTCGGCCATGCTGATCACGGCCCCATACCGCTGACCCCCATGCCGCTGACCGCGGGTCTCAACGGCATGCGCGTTCACGTGCCTTACCCATCGACTCATCTGCCATGGCTGCCACTTATTCTGTCGGTGGTGACGCATCAGCTTCCGACGTGCCCGCTGCAGGTACTTCGTTTTTCGATGCCTCCATCTGCGCGATGGCTGCCTGAAGCCCCGCGGCAGTTTTGGGATTGGCGAAGAAACCTTTAAATCTCGGCTCCGCTTTGAGTCTCTCGACGTCACTGAATCCCAGACTCATCAGATCTCGAAGTGCTTCATTAAAAGAT
This sequence comes from Planctomycetaceae bacterium, assembly GCA_020426105.1. GTDB lineage: Bacteria > Planctomycetota > Planctomycetia > Planctomycetales > Planctomycetaceae > SXXK01. The sequence goes on along the minus strand of JAGQQS010000149.1, from coordinate 1,491 downwards.
TCAGTAGCGCCCTCGCCCTGATGATCAAGACCTTCCAGACGAGCCATATTGAAAAAGATCTCGTGGAAAAGCTGCACCTCCTCGTCCGACAGCGGCTCGTATTTTTCCTTAAAAATGCGAGCTCCAGAGGCGGCAGAACGAATGGCCACAGCCATATTGTATGCGTCGACAATCCTTCCGTTGCTGTCGGTTGCTTCTTTGGCCAAAAATGAGGCCAGTTGTGCCTTGCACCAGGCGACCGTGGCTTCACGATGGCTGGGGAGTAATGCCACCAGACTCATCGATAATTCGACCGCCGCGTCAGTCTTCGCTGGATCCGTTTTTGCCTGTTCCAGAAGCTCGTAAACCTTAGGCAGCGATTCCGCGACTGTCGCTTCCTTCTGCTGAATTTGTTCGGGACTGTCCGGCGCGGGGGCCGGGAAGCTCTTTAAGAGTGCTTCTCTCTGAGCCGCAGCGTCAGCCTCAGAATGCACGGTGGGACCGGATTCCTGTCGACATCCGCCCGCGACTAACAAACCTGCGCAGATCAGGACTTGCAGGTTGAAGATGACTCGCAACCGTGCCTCATGACGCATGTCAGCGCACATGGCCAAAACTGCCATCTTTGTACTGTGCCCCACAGGCGAATCTCCAGACAATCGCAGCCGATGCCGGTCCTGTTCAACCGAACCTTGACTGAGACCTGAATTGCTCGCGAGAGATGTTTGAATCACGTAGAACCGCTCCTGCAATGTCCTGTATAATTTCGAGAACTAAACTGCCTGCTGCACAACACATTTTTGCCGTCGCTGAGGATGACGTCAGAGAGAAACCAGCTCCAGCAACGTGGTTAGCTTAAAATTCAAATCATGGTCTTCATATGTTCGACCTGATCCAGCATCTCTTTCGCCGCTGCCCTGATCTTCTCCACCGAAGAGTCTGATGACTGCCAGATCTCGAGGATCTTTGCTTCCTGATCCGCCAGTTTCTTTGCCTCGGTTTCCAGTGGAGTTCCTTTAACATCCGAATTTGACATGAAGGCATAGATGGCGCTACCCAGCTGGTCTTCTATCGGGCTGAACTGCCCCGTATAGGTCTCCGCATTGACCTGCTGTTGCAGATTCTCCACCTCCATAATAATCATGTTGAACGCACCGTGGTACGTTCTTGTATCAATGGATTTGCGACTGTCTTCACAACCCACCAGCAAAAAAATGGCACATAGAAATCCCGTCAAACGAAGCCCGTTGCTCATCCCGACTACCTCTCTTTTAACCTGATCTCGATATCTGAGGGTCACGAAACCTGGACGTGCTGCCAGCAATTCTGACGACGGTCAGGCTGTGGCAGATTCCAGGTAACGCTCCACCGGCTACGCAAGCCTGAAGTTTTGCCGTTTTAACGCCTGGTCCGACAAATGCAATCGTCGCGGCGCCACCTGCAAAGCCATCGTGTGAACATGCGCAGGAAACTTACAAACCAATTCTTTATCGTTTTCCCGGATCCGAAAGC
>JAGQQS010000148.1 GCA_020426105.1 Planctomycetaceae bacterium | reverse complement strand
CCGATGTGGAACGTACGCATCGTCAGCTGAGTACCGGGCTCACCGATACTTTGAGCGGCGATAATCCCAACGGCCATACCAAGTTCAACCATGTCGCCCATGGACAGGTCCATGCCGTAACACAACTGGCAAAGTCCCAGTGTGCATTCACATGTCATCGGACTGCGAACCTGAATTCGCTCCAGCCCCATTTCCTCAATCTTTCGGGCCTTTTCAACCGTAATCAACTCGCCTTCTTTGACAATCGGCTCTTCCGTGATGAGATTGACGATGTTCGTGCGGCTGACGCGACCACGAATTGCATCGGCCAGACCGACTTCAACCTTTTCACCGCGATAAACAACACCGCGTGTCAGGCCCTTTGTCGTGCCACAGTCGTGCATCGTGATGACCATATTCTGGCAGACGTCGGCCAGCTTACGCGTCAAATAACCGCTGTCTGCAGTTTTCAAGGCCGTATCGGCCAGACCCTTACGAGCTCCGTGGGTCGAGCTGAAGTACTCAAGTACTGACAGACCTTCGCGGAAGTTCGACTTAATCGGAGTCTCGATGATCTCGCCACTTGGCTTGGCCATCAATCCCCGCATTCCCGCGAGCTGCTGAATTTGTCCGACACCGCCTCGAGCACCTGAGTGTGCCATCAGGTAAATCGGGTTCACATATGCACCGGATTCTCGCACGTCGTCCTTCAGCTGCTCCATCATGGATTTCGTAATCTCTTCGCGAGCGTGAGTCCAGATGTCAAGCACCTTGTTGTATCGCTCCTGATTCGTGATCACACCTCGTTCGAACAGCTTCTGCTGTTTGAGCACGTCTTTTTCAGACTTGGAGATCACTTCGTGCTTGTTCGGAGCGGTCTTCAGATCGCTCACGCCGAACGACAGACCACTTTCAGTTGATGCCCGGAAACCACAGGTTTTCATGCGGTCCAGGAGGTCAATGGTTTCGCGGCGGCCAAGTTCCTGATAACAATCGGAAATCACGCGGGCCAGATCTTTGCTGCCCAGTGTCTGATTATAGTAAGACATTTTCTTCGGCAGAATATCGTTGAACATGACACGACCGGGCGATGTTTCCACAAGTCCGCCGGGGCGATATGTTTCTGCTCCATCGCCTTTGACGCGCTTGCCACGCGGCATCCGCAGCCGGATTGTGGCATGACGTGCCACCTTGCCCAGCTGAAACGCCATGAAGACTTCTTCTGATGATGCGAAGACCATCCCCTCACCAGGACGATCCGGGCGCATCAGGGTCAGGTAGTAGCATCCCATCACAATGTCCTGTGAGGCACTGATGATCGGAGCCCCGTTGGCAGGACTGAAGATGTTGTGGGTCGACATCATCAGGGTTGTCGCTTCGATCTGCGCTTCCATCGACAACGGAAGATGCACAGCCATCTGGTCCCCGTCGAAGTCTGCATTGAAACCTTTGCAGACCAGCGGATGCAGACGAATCGCATTGCCTTCCACCAGCGTTGGCTCAAATGCCTGAATCCCGATGCGGTGCAGTGTCGGAGCACGATTCAGCAACACAGGATGGTTGCGAATGACGTCATCGAGAATGTCCCATACATCTTCGTCGCGACGTTCCAGCATCCGCTTCGCGCTCTTGATGGTATCGGCATGACCGAGATCCTTAAGACGACGGATCACGAAAGGCTGGAACAGTTCGAGCGCGATCTTCTTCGGCAGACCGCACTGATGCAGTTTGAGTTCCGGACCCACGACGATCACGCTTCGCGCCGAATAGTCCACGCGTTTGCCGAGCAGATTTTCACGGAAGCGTCCCTGCTTGCCCTTGATCATGTCAGTCAGGGACTTAAGCGGTCGATTCGATGAGCCCAGAACCGGGCGTTTGCAGCGGTTGTTATCGAACAACGCATCCACGGACTGCTGCAGCATGCGCTTTTCATTGCGCACGATGACTTCCGGAGCGTTCAGGTCAACCAGCTTTTTCAACCGGTTGTTGCGGTTGATGATACGTCGATACAGGTCATTCAGGTCACTGGTTGCGAAGTTACCGGAGTCCAGCAGGACCAGCGGCCGCAGATCCGGCGGAATCACCGGAATCACATCCAGCACCATCCACTCGGGCTTGTTTTCACTGTCGCGCAGCGCCTCAACGATCTTCAGACGCTTAATCAGGTCCTTAATCTTCTGCTGGCTGCCGGTTTTGGCCAGATCCGTGCGCAGCTCGCCGGATAACTCAGCAAGTCGCATCGACGCCAGCAATTTCTTGATGGCTTCGGCACCCATGCCGATTTCAAAAGTTCCTTCGCCATAATCCCGGCGTGCCTGCCGCGCTTCTTCTTCCGTCAGCATCTGACACTGCTTCAGCGGAGTGTCACCCGGCTCAATGACCACGTAGTCCTGGAAGTAGATCACCTTTTCAAGTGATGTAGTCTTCATGTTCAGCAACGCACCAAGTCGGCTGGGCATGGACTTGAAGAACCAGATGTGGACCACCGGCGCGGCAAGTTCGATGTGCCCCATGCGCTTGCGGCGGACTCGACTGTGCGTCACCTTCACGCCGCAGCGGTCACAGATCATGCCCTTGTATTTCATGCCGCGGTATTTACCGCACGCGCATTCCCAGTCCTTTTCCGGGCCAAAAATACGCTCGCAGAACAGACCATCCCGTTCGGGGCGGTACGTGCGATAGTTAATCGTTTCCGGTTTTTTGACTTCGCCAAAAGACCAGCTTCGAATGTCATGTGGACTGGCGAGACTGATTTTCACAGCTGCGTAGTCGTTGACCCGATCAAATGTACCTTCGCTGACACTCACGCACGAATCTCCTCAATGTGGAGTTTCAAAAAGCAACGTCCGTTCCGAATAATCCGGTTCAGTACCTGCCATCTGGATGTGGATATTGAATTCGATGCCGTCTTAGTTGACGGCTTTTTCAAGTTGCAGGTTCAGACACAGCCCGCGAATTTCATTGTTCAACACGTCAAAGCTGGCAGGGGTACCCGCTTCCAGCGTGTTTTCGCCCTTCACCATGCTCTCGTAGATCTTCGTACGCCCTTCGACGTCGTCGCTCTTGACGGTGAGCAATTCCTGAAGAATATAGGCCGCCCCGTACGCTTCCAGCGCCCAGACTTCCATTTCTCCGAAACGCTGACCTCCAAATCTTGCCTTGCCTCCCAACGGCTGCTGTGTGATCAGCGAGTACGGGCCGGTGGCTCGTGCATGGACCTTGTCATCGACAAGGTGATGCAGCTTCAGCATATAAATCTGACCGACGGTCGTCCGCTGTTCCTGACGCTCTCCGGTACGCCCATCGTACAGATACGCCTTTCCGTCTTCAGGAAGCCCCGCTTCCTGCATGGCAAGTCGCACTTCTTCTTCTGCCGCACCATCGAAGACCGGGCAGATGGCCCGGTATCCCATCTTTGCTGCCGCCCAACCCAGATGCGTCTCCAGAATCTGCCCCACATTCATACGGCTTGGTACGCCCAGCGGGTTCAGAATAATGTCCACCGGAGTTCCGTCTTCAAGGAACGGCATGTCTTCAATCGGCAATACCTTCGAAATGACCCCCTTGTTCCCGTGGCGGCCGGCCA
>JAGQQS010000147.1 GCA_020426105.1 Planctomycetaceae bacterium | reverse complement strand
TGCTTCAAAGCTGCACGATCTCGAAGTCGGGGGGATTCAGCTCGGTTTACACTCGGCCACCGACCAGTTTCCTGCCGTTGGATTTGCCATTACCGCCGGAGTAGCCTGCCTGCCGTACGTCATTGCCGATTTCTTCCAGCATTCGGAGGGCTGCATCTTCTGATCCCTGGACCTGGCCAGCACCCAGTCGCTGCAGTTCAGTCGCCATACGAGACATTTCGGCGGCGGCCTGTTGGCAGTTCGATGCGCCCTGTGTCGTGTTCTGAGCAGCCATTGCGACCGAAGTGATGTTCTGAGCAATCTCAGACGTCCCCTTGGCGGCTTCGGAGACGTTTCGGCTCATTTCATTGGCGGTCGCCGTCTGTTCTTCGACAGCACTGGCGATCGTGTTGGAAATGTCGTTGATTTGAGTGATCACCTGGCCGATCAATCGGATAGACTCCACTGTGCCCTGCGTATCACCCTGAATTGTTTCAATTTTGCGACTGATGTCTTCCGTGGCTTTTGCTGTTTCTTTGGCCAGTTCTTTCACCTCGTTTGCCACAACCGCGAATCCCTTGCCAGCTTCGCCGGCACGAGCAGCTTCGATGGTTGCGTTAAGAGCCAGCAGATTTGTCTGCTCTGCAATCCTGGTAATGACTTTGATGACTTTCCCGATCTCTGCACTACTGTCGCCGAGTTTAGCAATTGTCGAATTCGCGGTTGCTGCGGTCGCCACAGCTTCCTGTGAGACGCGAGCGGCATCGCTGGCATTTTTTGCTATTTCGCGAATGGCAGCGTTCATTTCTTCAACACCGGTGGCGACGGTCTGAACATTCTTGCTGACCTGTTCAGATGCGGCAGAGACAACGCTGGCCTGGGCTGACGTTTCTTCTGCATTCGACGCCATTTGTGAACTTACAGCGGTCAGTTCCTCGGCTGATGATGCTAGTGTTGAAGCACTGGAGTTGACTTGCTCCAGAATGTGGGACATCTCCTCTGCCTTTTGCTGATCGCGTACAGCAGCATCCTTGATGTCCTGTTCTGCCTGCAGCTTCTGTGTGATCACTTCCCATGTTACCATCGCACCGAGGAAGTTCTTATTCTGATCGAGTACGGGACTGACCAGGAGGTTCAGTGTTTCTGTTCCCAACTGGATGTTTGCCTGATGAGGCAGATTGGAAGGGTCGGCCAGCAATCGACGCTGGTGGTCTGGTCGTTTGTGGAAGATATCAATCGACTGACCTATGAGCTGATCCGCCTTAATTGGCAGAAGATGCTCGATCGACTTCAATGTCTTGATTGTTGCGGGATTCGCGTAGCTGATCTTCATGTCGCGGCCCGCGAACATGACGTTGATCGGAGCTTGTTCCATCATTGAGCTGATACGCGCCGCGTCTTCGCGAGTCTTCGCCATATCAGTGACGTCGGTCGCGAATTTCACAACCTTCACCAGCTTGCCGCTTGCATCAGCGATGGGGTTGTACGACGCCTGGATTACAACGAGCTTACCGCCCTTGCCAATACGACGGTATTCACCTGGCAGGTTTTCGCCACGGCTCAACCGTGCCCAGAATTCCCGGTATTCTGGTGAATTCTTCACGTCGTTTTCAATGAACATGCTGTGATGGCGGCCTTTGATTTCATCGAGAGAATAACCGAGAGTTTTCTGGAAATTGTCATTGGCCGTAATGATCGTACCGTCCATTTCAAACTCAATCACCGCCTGTGCTTTGCTAATTGCGCCGATCAGATTGGTCAGTTCGACTAGTCGGGCCTTATCGTCAGAGGCCTTTGTTGTTCTGGTTTTTTTCTGAGGTATCGCCATGTCATAGTTTCCTGTTGCTGTGGTGTAGAGATCTGTTTACACGTTTGAGATAGAGATGAAAGCGGAAGGAGTAATCTGTGAAAATCGCGAGTCCGCGCAAGCACGCGACCAAGTCAACTATCGAGTATTCATGAATTGTTGATTCCTTTCCTCTGCAGGGATCGACCAGTTAGCTAATCATCGCTATCCGGCGACACGACTGTTTGAAACTCGCGAATCATTTTCGGCGAGTGCGTGTCCTGCGTCGATGACCATCAATAGCCTTTCAGGCAGCTTGTACGCACCACTAATCAATCCTCGAACGCTCGTACGAAGGGTAGAAGGAGGCGATTCGAAAAGTTCTTCATCGACTTCGATCACATCACCGATGCGGTCGACTAACAGGCTGACAGCGCTGTTTCCGTCGCGAACAATGACGTTCATCGGAAGGTCAATTGCCGGGCGTATTGATAACCCCAGCCAACATCGCATGTCTATCGCGGTGACGATCTGCCCGCGCAGATTTATGAGCCCTTGAACTGCGATCGGTGCCAATGGCACGCGAGTCATTTCCTGGTAGCGGATCACTTCCTGAACCTGCTGCACGTTGATGCCGAGGAACATGTCGCCTACGTAGAATGTGCAGAACTGATGTTTTGTTTCGCTCATGGGTATTGGGGGGCTTTCGATGTTTGGTGTAGGCCGGACCAGGCGAAGCGCTGTTCCGGCAATCGGATCTA
>JAGQQS010000146.1 GCA_020426105.1 Planctomycetaceae bacterium | reverse complement strand
TCACAGCCGGTCGCGCTTAGTTCGGCCTGCAACTGGGCCAGTTTGTCCGCCGAACGAGCGGCAAGCACGAGGTGGTATTTCTTCGCGGCCAGTCGCTGACAAATGATTCTGCCGATTCCGGCCGATGCCCCGGTGACGATGACCGTAAGGTTTTTCGGGACAGACGCTGAATTCTCCATAAACACGGATGCTCCGGTTGAGCTCTGAAAGTGCGATCGATTTGTCTGGAATTCCCGCAGCATGACAGATTGTCGGGTTCCAGTCGAATGTAGAATGCTACCATGCGGCAAGGTCAATTCACCAGAGATCCAGAGCTGCCTAACGTTCGTATGAAGTCTCCTATGGGCATGAAAGAACCGGACCTCCGAATTATTGTGCTCACCGGCGGCGATCGGCCCGACATCCGGGCCGCCTGGGAAGATCTGCGCGTCTGGCTGGAAACCGTACGTGGCGTCATCGTCGTGGGGGTTTTTTCCGGCAATGAGCCCATTCCGGAGGACCTGGCAGGGGAAATCGTGGTCGTGCTGGGAGGTGATGGTTCTGTACTGAGAGGCTGTCGACAGTTGGGACGCCGTCAGTTGCCAATCGTCGGAGTCAATCTTGGTCGGCTCGGGTTCCTGACAGACTTAAGTCCGGCGGAGTTTCGCAAGGGATTGGCCGGCTTGAAACGCGGACAGTATCAGACAGTCGAACATTTGATGTTCGAATGTAACCACTATAAAGCCGATGGCAGCGTCATCACAGACCTGGGCTTGAACGAAGTCAATCTGACTTCAGCGGGTTCCATGAAAATGCTGTCGATCAATCTTCGCATCGACAATGCAGACGTGACAACGTACAGTTGTGATGGTTTGATAATCAGTACACCTGTTGGTTCGACCGCCCATAATCTCTCCGCGGGAGGACCGATTCTGCGGCAGGAGCTTCAGTGTTTTGTCATCACTCCGATTTGTCCTCATACGCTGACCGTTCGTCCGATCGTGGATTCTGCCGAACGAACGTTTGAACTCTCTGTTCGCAATGCACCTCCCGGCGTGATGCTGGTGATTGATGGACAGATCAGCCGCCCCGTGGATTCTACGGACCGCATTCTGATTCGCAGGGCGGAACAGACGTTTAAGCTGGTCCGGCTTGCGGGGCACAGTTTTTATGGAACACTGCATCGGAAACTGGGCTGGCAGGGACACCTGGATTATCGCGAACGACGCGGCGGCCATTGACTTAAACTGAGCAGTGAGAAAACCGATTCATGTCCTCCAGCGCGTGCACATACTCCGATGACGATCAGCGAATGATTCGCATGCAGGAGGGCGATGCCAGCGCTTTTGACGAATTGGTCAGTCTGTGGCAGGGACCGCTGTTTGGATTTTTTCTGCGCAACACGCGGGATGAACATCTGTCCGAAGATCTCGTCCAGGAAACACTTCTTCGACTGTATCGGCATTGCTGGGACTATCTTCCGAAGGGGCTGTTCAAAGGATTCCTGTTTCGCATCGCGCGAAATCTGATCATCGATCATTCGCGGCGAACGACACACGATGTGCTTCTTCGCAGCGTCCGCAGCCACGCACGAGGACGCGAAGGTGAAGAATTTGACATGCTGCAGCTGGTTCCGGAAAACGCCGTATCGCCCTTTGATCGGGCTATGGAACGTGAAATCGCCCTGGCGGTCCGCGAGTTGCTGCACGAGCTTCCCGAAGAACAGCGGCAGACATTCCTGCTGCATCACTATCAGTCGCTGACCTTATCTGAAGTGGCAGATGCGATGCAGACATCGCTGCCAACTGCCAAGAGTCGCCTGCGGCTCGTCAAAGAGAAACTGCGTCACCTTCTTGTCTGCCGAGGTTTCACAGATGAGACAATTTTTGAAAATGATTCATCCTGACCGTCCCATTGTGCGTTCTGTAAGTTCCTGTTCTTTTGATGCTGTATTCGGAGTCGTTTCGTCATGCCTCATTTCAGCCGCCTGACCGATATAATTACCTGCAGCCTGACAGAAATCTTGAAGACAGCGGCTGACCCTGCCGTGACGTTGCAGGAAATCATTGGAGAAATGACTGAAGGACTCGAAGCCTGCCGTCGCAATGTGCGAACTTCAACATCGAACAGTGAACGGTTGAAGCGTGAGATTGCTGAGTACGAAGCTCAGGTGGCCGTCTGGAAAGATCGAGCAAAGCAAAATCTTGCGGGCAGTGACGAAGATGCGGCACGCAATTCACTCCGCCGCAAGGTGGAGATGGAAGATCTTATCGCCGGACTCCGGCCCGAACTGGATGCGGCCCTTGCCACTTGTCAGCACATGCTCAGGATTCAGAAGGCACTGGAAGCGCGTCATGCGGAAGCTCTGCGTAAACTGGAGGAGCTCACGGGGCAGCCGCCGACGGTCCGGCTGGAATCAGAGACTGCCGTCCTGTTTGCCTCCGCCGCGAACCAAAAACGCAGCGCCACAGTGGAAGCCGAACTTGAAGCCCTCCGCCGTGAATTGCAGGAGTAAAAAATTCTGCCGCTCAGATCACAAAAAGAATCGTCGATTGAAGCAAAAGGTCGTCATCGTCTCACATGTTTTTGCCTGCAGATTCTTCTGCGACTCA
>JAGQQS010000145.1 GCA_020426105.1 Planctomycetaceae bacterium | reverse complement strand
GGGATGCGCCCCTCATTCATCACGGCGAATCTGAATGATCGCGTCAGCATCAGTATTCGAGACCAACGCAGCTGATCGATATCCATGTTCCAGGAATGAACGTTCGGCAAAGAAGGAAAAGAACTCACTCTGAATCATAATGTCTGCGTCGCCATCGCGATTCCAGTCGGTGACGCGCGGTTTAGCGCCCCAGAATACGTAGGGCAATCCGGGAAGACTTTGTGGAGGCTCAAGCGCCGGTTGGCCTTGAACGCTGCGGTTGAATAAGATCTGAATCGGATGGTCCGGGGGGCCGCCGAGCAGCAGATCGGGCCGGTCATCGTGATCCCAGTCGTCGAAGACAAGGGATTCCGTCCGCCGCGGAAGTTTGGCCAGCACGATTCCGGGCGCCAGCGTTAGATGACCATCGATTTCCTCCCGACGAAAGAACCAGAGGTTACCGTAGGTTTCGGAAACCATCAGGTCAGGCAAACCGTCCCTGTCAAAATCTTCGGTCGCTATTAGTATTCGAGATCCCTGCAACACGGTGAAATCTTTCGCGTCGGCAGGGGACTGCACGACAGGAGGTCCGACGCGCAGCGGTTCTCCAGTGGAAAGCGTCAGAAGTTCACCTTCCTCAAATGACGTCGGATCATTGCCTTCTGACTTGAGATGCAGGTAAATATTGCCTTGCTGCGTGCCCCATAAAAGATCGGCCTGACCGTCGCCGTTCCAGTCAGCCAGCCACGTGTAATAATATCCATCGCCGTAACCCGGCCCTGGATGATCAATGGGCACACCACGCACATTGGCGACACCCCGGCGTTCGCCTACAGGTGCATAGACGCCACCTCGCAGTGTCATGACCTGATCGCCTGCCATAAACTCAGGTGTTGCATCCTTGTCGAGATTCGCCGTCACCACAGAGACATCAAGAGCTTTGGTGAAGCCCCAGGGAATCGTCAGAGGGACCGCTTCGACATTCCATTTCGGTGACTGTGGCGCGCCGACGTTCAGGAAAGGATAGATATTTCCGCCACCATCATTCACAAGCAAATCAACTAATCCGTCCGCGTTAAAATCGACGGCGGTAGGCCGCGCGATCTCGCCGTGAGGAAATTCGCCGACTTTAGGAAAGGAACGGCGCGCGAATTGCGGCTGATTTCTCGTGCCAATATTCAAAAAATACGCCAAAAAATCGCCCTCACCGGCCAATTTTGGCCGATGAATACCAGTCCAGAACCAGGTGCCTGTCACCAGATCAGGCAGACCGTCATGGTCGAAATCGTGCACGAAGGGAGCAGCCGCCCAGACGGTATCAATCGGCTGCCCATCCGCTTCGACCGGCGTCGGCGCCGCCAGTACAGGAACTCCGTCGGTGTCGCGGCCAGTTCCGGCAAACAGAAAAATTCTTCCTGTGGTATAGCCGCCCGTGATGATATCAGTGAATCCATCGGCGTTGAAATCGCCGATCCATGGCTGGTTGTAGTAGTCCACCTTGAAAATCCCATGATCGTCTTCCGCCACCGGCGCCTGGGGAACAGCCAAAGGTTTGTCGTCTGCTCTGACAAAACCGACGTGCTCCCATTTTGGCTGCGTCGGCGTTCCGATATTTCGCCACCAGACAATGACGTTGGTGCGCGTACCCATCAGCAGATCCGGAAGTCCGTCCGAGTTCCAGTCGTACACAAACGGCGCGGCGTACCAGCCGCAGTCGATCGGACCGTACTGATCTTCTGGCAGTTCGCACCCTACAAAGCGCGGCTGACCGCTGGTGCCTCGATTGGGAAACCACATAACGTCGCCCTTTTCCGTGCCGGCCACGAGATCGAACAATCCGTCACCGTTCAGATCACCGGTCGTCAGCGTAAAGTGCGCAAATGCTCCCAGTGACTGTCCTTCTGCGTAACGCAGGACATCGATATCTCCGATCCATGGAGCCGGCCCCACGGGTATGCTGGTGGCTGAATCAATCAGATCAAAGTAGATCGCATATGTTGAATTCACATCCGCCGATTGAGAATGTACCCAGACAATTTTTCCGCGAGTCGAAGCGGGCTCGCGATTGAACAGCCGTGCCTTGCGGGGTGTTATTGAACTTCGTACCAGCCCATTGTCACTGTCGCTGGCCGAGCCAACGCGACTTAAATCACTTTGTGGTGAAAGTTCATCATCGAATCGACAGGGGATATCGTGTGGATCGGCAGCAAAGCTTCCGTCTTCGAATCGAATTGCGGTACCAGTGTCGGGATCGTACTGGTGCATGTGCAGAGACGAAGGATCAAACTGCCCGGACCATCCCTGTTGCCGGAGCAGCACTGGAAAGTCCACAACCGCTGAGGCGACGGAGGCATCTCGTGCCCGATCGGCAAGGTCGATGGCGGGCACTTCAACGAGGATTCGATATTTCCCGCGTCCCGACCACGAAGGATCGTTTGCTTCAGCGTGAAGCATGGCAGAAATGAAGGCAAGCAGTGCCGCTGTCGCATGAAAGTTGAATTGCTTGAACGTTCGCATGAGTGAGTTCCTGAAAGCGTTGAGTTCAGATTGATACAGGTCGACAAATTCTCAGTTGAATGCCGTTTGTTTAAGAACATTTATGGATTGTTCAACACGAAGTCACTTGCACAATCTGGCAGGTTTTCTGACGCTACTCCCGGTCCGGATTCGATGTCGTTCCGCATCCGTAATCTGAACTAAGGGGGGCAAATGTAGTGATGCCCGGTGGCAAATGCGAACAGTGCGGCAGC
>JAGQQS010000144.1 GCA_020426105.1 Planctomycetaceae bacterium | reverse complement strand
GTGGACGAGGCGACGAGTCCCGGTCCGCTTGGGGTAGTGGACGAGGCAGACCCATTAACTCGTCAGTGCTCCGTCGAAGCAAAAATCTCGGGTAGTGGACGAGGCGACGAGTCCCGGTCTGCACCCGCAACTGCAGGGACTCGTGGCCTCGTCCACTACGATTCATCCCTTTTTTTGAATTTGACGAAGCACGAGCCCTGTTCTTGCGAAGCGGCAATCGCCCCATCAGCAAAGCACCGACAGGCCAGTCATGCAATTACGGGACCGTGAAGAATTGTTTCCTGAAATCAATACGGCCGCCGCTACGAACTTCGGTACAGATAATGCAAATTTACAATCACGTCACAGACGGACACGGTACACTCCTGTTTAGGGAAGTCCTCCACAAGCACTTAGATCCGCAGACACCTGATGTGGCAACGAAAATGCCACGCTGAAAAATCTGCTGCGATGCATGATCGGATTCAGGAACTTGAATCGTCTACAACCTGCCACTACCGATACCGCGATATCAGCCACAGGCGTGAGCAACTATTGGCCGCATTTGCGGACTCTGATGACCGTTATCGTATTTGTTGCTGCGTTCTGGCTGTTGCATCACGAATTCAGCACGATGAACTTTCGCGATGTCGCTGACAGTTTTCGATCAATCCCCCTCAGTTCGCTGCTGCTGGCCGTGGCCCTCACCATTGCCAACTATGGCGTGATGATCGGATATGACGCGATCGCGGTGCGACTCGTGGGCCATCGTGTCACAGCCGGGCAAATTGCCACCACATCACTGCTGTCGTATGCAGTCACTAACTCACTTGGCACGCTTCTCGGCGGGACGCCGGTACGGTTTCGACTTTACTCCGCATGGGGCTTATCGACGACTGAGGTTATTCGGTTAATCTATTATATTAGTATCGCGTTCTGGATCGGGCTGGTCACACTGGGTGGAATTCTGTTTGTCGCGGCACCATTTGAGATTCCCGCACGGTTAGGATTGCCGCTGGCGACAAGTCGTCCACTGGGATTCTTAATGCTGACGATCTCAGCGGTGTTTCTGCTGAGCTGTGCTTTACGACGTCACCCGGTGCATCTTCTGGGCATCAATCTTCAGCCGCCGCCTTTGCGTTTTGGACTCGCTCAGGTGGCTGTTTCTGCAGTCGATTTTCTGCTGGCATCCGCGACATTATACGTCCTGTTGCCCCCAAATGCCGACATCGGTTTTTTGTCATTCGTCGCCATATTTATTCTCGCGATCGTGGTCGCGATGCTCAGTCATGTTCCAGGCGGCGTGGGCGTGCTGGAACTGGTGTTGGTGACAATCCTGCCGAAGTCTTCAAATTCCCTGATCGCGTCTTTACTGGCATTTCGGATAATCTACTATCTGCTGCCGCTGCTCACAGCCATCATCAGCGTCGGTGTCGCAACACTCCTGCGACACCAGGATCGAGCGTCGGAGATTGCCGCGATTGGACTGCGGTGGACTCGCATTGTTGCCCCGCGAATCATGACAGGAGCAGTGTTCGTTTGTGGAATGGTGCTGCTGATTTCGGGATCGCTGCCGGTTGCCGCAGGTCGCCTGCCGCTGATTCGCAGTATGTTGCCGCTTTCGGTGGTCGAAGTCTCGCATTTTATCGGTAGTGTCGCGGGAGCGATGCTGCTTGTTCTTTCCCGCGGTCTGTATCGAAGGATCGATGCGGCATGGGGATTGACGGTTGTTTTGCTGGCCGTTGGTGTTGTCGTGTCACTGGCGAAAGGTTTTGATTACGAAGAAGCGACGATCCTGCTGCTCGTGTTGCTCGCGTTGATTCCGTGTCGGCAGCATTATTTTCGCCGCGGGCGGTTGCTGGCAGCCTCGTTCGACTTCAACTGGATCCTGGCCGTCACCTTGTCGCTGGGGATGCTCATCTGGCTGATTTTGTTTTCGTTTCGGCACGTCGACTATAACGATCAGCTCTGGTGGAGTTTTGCGTACCATGGCGACGCTCCGCGTGCCCTGCGAGGTTTCGTCGGTGCGGCGGTTGTATTAGCGGTGGTGGGGGTCACGCAGTTACTGCATCCGGCGCCTGCCGCTCCCGGCTTGCCGAGCGAAGACGAAATCCGTGAAGCGGACGCAATTGTGAAATCACAAGGTGCTACGTACGGAAATCTGGCGCTGCTGGGCGACAAGCGGTTTATTTTCAGTGAAGATCGTCGCGCATTTGTGATGTTCGGTTGCGAAGGTCGAAGCTGGATCGCGATGGGCGATCCGGTTGGTCCGGATGATGCGGCAGACGATGCGGCATGGAAATTTCGGGAAGCATGTGATGTGGCCGGTGTCTGGCCGGTCTTCTATCAGGTCGCTGAGCGTTCGCTGAGTCGCTACATCGACATGGGACTGTCCATGCTCAAACTGGGTGAAGAGGCGCGAGTGCGACTGGCAGATTTTTCGCTGGATAGCCGAGCCAGCAGAGATTTGCGCCGTACAAACAAAAAAGCCCTGGAAGAGGGTCTGAGATTCGAGATCGTGCCGCCGTCGAGAATCGATGAAATCATGCCCCGATTGAAGGAAATTTCCGATGCATGGCTGGGGGAAAAATCAACGGCCGAAAAAGGGTTTTCACTGGGTACTTTCCGTGAATCGTATCTCCGACGCTGCGATATTGCGTTGATCATCCGGAATGACCAGCCGATTGCCTTCGCGAATTTGTGGCAGGGCACGGAGAAGCATGAACTATCGATCGATCTGATGCGTTATTCGCCCGCCGCACCACGCAGTGTGATGGAGTATATGTTTATTCAGTTGATGTTGTGGGGCAGGGAGCAGGGTTATGAATGGTTCAACCTTGGCATGGCTCCACTCTCGGGAATTGAAGCGCATCGCCTGGCATCATTGTGGAACCGTGCGTCGAGTCTGATCTTTCGTCACGGAGAGCATTTTTACAACTTTCAGGGTTTGCGAAATTACAAGTCCAAGTTCAATCCCGAGTGGACTCCTAAGTATCTGGCCTCTCCCGGCGGCCTTGCGTCGGCTCAGATTCTGGCAAATGTTTCGATCTTGATTTCGGGCGGCGTGCGGCGGCTGTTTCGTCGGTGAACTGCGCCAGAATGATGCCAAACGGAAACGAAGCGAGGTGTGCCAGATCGGCTGAAAAGATCGCCGGGGCTTGGTGGATCCTGCCCAGCGAAACACTCAACCGCACAATCAGCACAGCGATGATGCCGACTGTCAGTAGTTGTCGATGACGGTGCGACCACGACGCGACAACGATACCGAGGCACCCGTAGTAACCGGCCGAAGGACCCACATCACGCTCTGACGCGAGTGCCGTTGCCCACTCGACGCCATACAAATGCAGTGGCAGAACAACGCACAACGCCAGCCCAATCGTGACCACCACGTGCGAAATAAAGAAGACCAGCACCGCAGTTCGACTGCCGAATTTACGTTCACACAGCCCGACCGAGATACAAAGCATCAGAATCGACTGTGCAAACTGGCGTTCGCCAGCTGTGAAGACCAGACTCGTCAAAGTCTGATGCCATTGAAGGTTTGCCAGACTCATCGCAGAAAACCCAACGCTGTTCCGCCAGGTCTCTGTGAGCAGACTGCTGTGTGA
>JAGQQS010000143.1 GCA_020426105.1 Planctomycetaceae bacterium | reverse complement strand
TGCCACGTATCGCCAAAGTTCGCGATTAACACCCGTTCTGCACGAACGTGATCCCGAGAATCGCCTGCTGGCACGAGGACCGCGCTTTCGACTGCAGGCGGAATTCGTACGAGACCAGGCACTGGCGGCCAGTGGGTTATTGGTCACGAAGATCGGCGGCCCGTCCGTGAAATCCTACCATCCGCCCGGACTTTATGAACAGGTCACGGCAGGCAGTGGCACGAATGTGTACGTCGAAGGTACTGGTGAGGACCTGTATCGCCGCAGTATGTACAGCTATTGGAAGCGGTCTGTACCGAATCCGGCGATGCTGGTTTTTGATGCCCCGTTCCGTGAAGCCTGCACCCTAAGACGGACTCGCACGAACACTCCACTGCAGGCTCTGAACCTGATGAATGATCCCACGTATGTTGAATCCGCGCGATTCCTTGCCGGACGCATGCTGACCGAGACGTCTTCGGATTTTCCATCGCAAATTGCACATGGATTCCGTCTTGTCTTGTCGCGAACGCCAACTCCGGAAGAAGTTGCGTTGTTGTCATCCGCGTGGGAACGGTCGCTCAGCGATTTCCGATCGGACACAAAAGCCGCCGCAGAATTGCTGACGATTGGTGGTCGTCGATCACCCGAGAATCTGGATCCAGTTTCACTGGCGGCAATGACCATGGTGGCCAGTACGATATTGAATTTAGACGAAGCCATCATGAAGGAATAACACAAACATGCAACGCGAGTATCTGGCACAGCTCACTCGACGACACTTTTTCAATCGCTCATCGGTCAGCATTGGCCATGCCGCATTGGCAACATTGCTGGCAGGGCAGGGCCGCGCCGCAGATGATCGAACACGTTTGTTGTCCGGGTTTCCCACGCAGGTGCCTCGAGCCAAACGTGTCATCTGGCTGACGCAGGCGGGGGCTCCGTCGCAGCTGGAATTGTTCGACTACAAGCCATTGCTGAAAGATCAGTTCAACAAAGATCTACCTGACTCAGTGCGGCAGGGACAGCGACTCACAGGGATGACCGCGGGGCAAGCCAGATTTCCAGTTTGTCCTTCGATTTACCGCTTCAGGCAGCATGGGCAATCGGGAACCTGGCTGAGCGAAATACTGCCGCACACAGCTCGGATTGCCGATCGAATCTGTGTAATCCGCTCGCTGCATACCGAAGCGATTAATCATGATCCGGCGATGACGCTTCTGCAGACAGGTCATCAAATCGCCGGGCGTCCTTCAACCGGCGCATGGCTCTCATACGGACTTGGTTCAGAAAATGAAAATCTTCCCGCGTTTGTGGTAATGATCTCACGACCGAGTGGCCCCACGAATGCGCAGCCACTGCACGAACGTATGTGGGGATCCGGATTTCTGCCACCTCGTCATCAGGGAGTTCGCTTCAGTCCCGGTAAGGATCCGGTGTTGTTTCTTTCCAACCCGCCAGGCATCACGACCGCTCGCCGCCGCGCGATGATTGACGATGTGGCGGCCTTGAATCGCATCAAGCTGCAGGACAATCGAGACCCGGAAATCGAAGCTCGCATCGATCAGTATGAGATGGCGTTTAGACTACAGCGTTCGGTTCCGGAGCTAACCGATTTGAGTCAGGAACCGGCATCCACTTTCTCCGCGTACGGGCCTGAATCGCAGAAGCCCGGCACTTTCGCGGCCAACTGTATTCTCGCACGGCGATTGGTGGAACGCGGCGTGCGTTTCGTGCAACTTTATCATCGCGGGTGGGATCAGCATGGCAGTCTTCCCAGCGGCATTAAGAGCCAGTGCTACGACACCGATCAGGCATCTGCAGCTCTGGTCGATGATCTGGCACAGCGCGGCCTGCTGGACGACACACTGGTCGTATGGGGTGGCGAATTCGGTCGTACTGTTTATTCTCAGGGCACGTTGACCGAGAATGAATATGGTCGCGACCATCATCCTCGCTGCTTTTCCATGTGGATGGCTGGCGGTGGCGTAAAACCGGGCCTCGTGCATGGGGAAACCGACGATTATTCATACAACATTGTCCGGGATCCAGTGCATATTCACGACCTCAACGCGACGGTTCTGCACCTGCTGGGTATTGACCACAAGAAACTGACGTACCGCCATCAGGGTCGCGACTACCGCCTGACGGACGTGCATGGCGAGGTAGTCCAAAGTATTCTGTCCTGAATGGCTGCAACCTCGGCAACCACTCGCTTTGTTCAGATGTGCATGACGGAATGATTGACGATCCATAATTTTCCTTCACAGCAGGGAAGTGTGTTGCGCCAATTTCAGATGCTGATCACAGCTTCCCGCGGGAAGCTTCAATTCGTTGGTTCGGCAACGATGGAATCTTTGTTTTGTCGGAACCTCAGCGACGGGTTATCATTCACGATTAGAGGTTCTGCGGATCGACAGACCCGATGTAGACGTGCGTGACGACGCAGCAATTTCGTCGTGCTCCGCCCCGTCAGTTTTGCAAGTGCGCGTTTGTGAACCCAATCCACGGTCCGATTCGACGACGGAATTATCAATCGGTATACTCTGATCAGTTGACGCATCCCTCACTCATGTCTCTTGAATTCCGCCCCGCAGCAGAGAACGGAGAAACTCGTGCGATACCGCTGTCTAATCGCCGTTTTCATTTTGGCGTTCATCCCGTCCGCACCATGTCGTGCGCAGTACATCGTGGCTCATCGAGGCGCTTCACATGATGCGCCGGAAAACACGCTGGCCGCATTTCGGCTGGCGTGGCAGCAAAACTCGGATGCCATTGAGGGCGACTTCTATGTGACAAAGGATCACCAGATTGTCTGCACTCATGACAGTACTACGAAACGCATCGCTCCTGGTCAAACAGAGCTGAAAATTGCCGATTCCACGCTGGAAGACCTCCAGCGTCTGGACGTCGGGAGTTGGAAGTCACCACGATTCAAAGACGAGCACATGCCGACGTTAAAAGACGTACTGGCGGTGGTACCTCCCGGAAAACGAATCTTTGTGGAGATCAAATGCGGCTCCGAAATCCTTCCTCTCATGAAGCCACAGCTCGAACAGTCAGGGCTTTTGCCGGACCAGATTGTGATCATCTGCTTCAATGAAACCGTCATCAAAGCGGCGCGCGAATTGATGCCTCAGTTTAAAGCGAATTGGTTGACGGGCTACAAACAGGATAAGGAAACCAAGGAATGGTCTCCAAAATCATCCGACGTCCTGGCTGTCCTGAAGCGCACTCACGCCACTGGACTGGGAACACATGGTAACGTTGACGTAGCTAATGCTGCGCTGGCTCACAGTGTGCTCGACGCGGGACTGGAATTTCATGTCTGGACGATCAACGATCCCGCTGATGCGTTGCATTTTTCTGCGTTGGGAGCTCATTCAATCACCACCGATAAACCGGGAGCCATTCGCACCGCTCTCGAGATGTCGGCCACCAAATCCTCTGCCGCAGAACTTCCTCCATTTGAGATCGAACGCCTGGTTATGAGCAAAGGCTACGACGGTACAAAATGCTGGGTTCACGCACGAGCGGGTGTGATCCCGGCAAGTGATCCTGGCACGCATCCCCTGGCTGTGATGACAAGTCAGCCGTTGATGATTACGGGGTCAGACGTATTCTATGCGCTGAATTCAGCGATCAGTCGTGACCTTGGTAAAACCTGGTCGCCGCTCACTCCTCAGACAGAATTTGAGCGATGGAAAATTGATGAGCGGACGGAAGAAACGATTTGCGATTTCACTCCGGCATGGCATCAGGCCACCAAAACAATGTTGGGCACCGGGCAGACAGTGCGTTACTTCGACAACAAAGTGATGGACGTTCGGCCCCGCTCCACGGCGTACTCGGTGTACGACCAGGCAACGAATACGTGGGGCAAGCCGCAGACGCTGAAGATGCCTGGCGATACTCGCTTTCAGAACTGTGGTGCGGGCAGTGTGCAGCGATTCGATTTGCCCGATGGCGACATCCTGTTGCCGGTCTATTTTAAAGATCCCCAGGCAACTCAGTACTCGGTGACGGTCTGCCTGTGCCACTTCGATGGCACCGATATGACTTATGTCCGGCACGGTTCGGAGCTAACGGTGGACGTAAAGCGGGGCCTGTACGAACCATCGATTACCAGGTTCGGCGATCGTTTTTATCTGACGCTCCGCAACGACGATCATGGCTACGTCGCCAGCAGCACCGACGGATTACACTACGATTCGCCTCGCCAATGGACCTTTGATGATGGCAGTGAATTAGGCAATTACAACACGCAGCAGCACTGGGTGACCCATCCCGCAGGCCTGTTTCTGGTCTATACACGCAGGGGAGCGAATAATGACCACGTATTCCGCCATCGCGCTCCACTGTTTATTGCGCAAGTCGATCCGGAAAAACTGCACGTGATCCGATCGACGGAACAGATTCTCGTGCCGGAGCGGGGCGCACGCCTGGGCAATTTTGGCGTCGTCAACGTTACGGCTCAAGAGACATGGGTCGTTGCGGCGGAATGGATGCAGACATGGGGACCCAAGATCGTGATCCCCGTTGACAACAAGTATGGAGCCGACAACAGCATCCACATCGCAAAACTCAAATGGAGTTCGCAGAATCCGTGAAGAACACCATCATCGAAGGCAAACCATGTGCCGCATGAAAACTTTGACATTTGTGTCGCTGCTGCTTTCGACAGCGATTCCATTGCTGGCAGAGGAACGGATTCTTTTTAATCGCGACGTTCGTCCGATTCTGGCAGACCACTGTTTGCCATGTCATGGTTTCGACGCCAACGCACGACAATCCGGCCTGCGTCTGGATGTGCGGGAACAAGCACTGCAGCCTGCGGAATCTGGTTCAGTCCCGATTGTGCCGCTCAAGCCTGCAGACAGTGAATTGATCAGACGCGTTACAGCCCATGACGACAGTCAGATGCCGCCGCCGAGTTTCAACAAAGCGCTTTCGACGACTCAAATTGAAATCCTGCGGCAGTGGATCGCTGAAGGGGCTGAGTTTCAGCGTCATTGGGCTTTCGAGCCTCTGGTGAAGCCCGAGATTCCTGAACGGGAGGGCCATCCGCATCCGATCGATGCGTTTGTCGCAGCATCCCTGCAGAAACACGATCTCACACTCTCACCGGAGGCCTCGCGCGAAACGCTGCTGCGTCGTGTCAGCTTTGCTTTGACGGGATTGCCACCGACACTGGAAGAACTCGACCGCATCGACGAATCGTATGAACAAGCCGTCGATCGACTGCTCGCCTCACCGCATTTCGGAGAACGGATGGCCGTCGTCTGGCTCGATGCGGCTCGCTATGCGGACACTAACGGATATTTCAGTGACAAACCGCGGCAGATGTGGCTGTGGCGAAACTGGGTCATCGATGCCTTCAATCAGAATATGCCGTTTGATCAGTTCACCATCGAACAGCTTGCCGGCGACCTGCTGCCAGATGCAACTGTCCCCCAGAAGATTGCCACGGGCTTCAACCGCAACCATGTGGCCAACAACGAAACCGGTATCATTGACGAAGAATTCCGTACAGAGTACGTCGTGGACCGTGTCGATACGACGATGACGACGTGGATGGGCCTGACCGCCGGATGTGCCCAGTGTCATGATCACAAGTTTGACCCGATCTCACAGCGCGAGTTTTATCAGCTCTTTGCATTCTTCAATAATGTTCCCGAAACGGGATTGATCGTTACCGACAATCCACCACCATTGATCAAAGTTTCAACACCGGAACAGGATCAGCATCTGGCCGACCTGAGCCATGCGACGGCCATTGCAACGCAGACGTTTGAGGCAATCCGCGAGACGCTGACAACACGTATTGCCGCATGGGAAGCCGACGCACTCCGGACACTACCGGTCCCGCCGCAGGATTCGCTTGTCTGTCACGAAGCATTTGATGGACAACTGGCGACCGGTACACAGTCGGTCGGCACAACTCTGATGTTTCAGAAGGGCATTCTACGGGAGGCAGCAAAGTTTGATGCGACTCAACATGCCGAACGCAAGATCAGGAATTTTGATCCAGATGCCGCCTGGAGCATTGGATTCTGGATGCTGCCTGACGGTTCACTCAGTTGTCCGCTATCGAAGATTGAACCTGACGGCGCGCGGCGGGGCCTGGAATTGCTGTGGCAAAAAGGACGACTCAGCGTCAACCTGGTGTCACAATGGGGCTCGGACGCCATTGAGGTCACGACTCTGAATCCAGTAAACAGCGGGGCGTGGCACCAATATGTAATAAGCTACGATGGGTCTCACAAAGCGAACGGACTCAGAATCTTCGTGGACGGGACACCGGCGGAGATCCAAATTCATCGGGATGTGCTCGCGGGCAGTATTCGTAACGACAAGCCGCTGCTGATTGGTCGGCGTGATGGGGGACTCGGCTCCTACGGCCATCTCGATGAACTGCGAATCCTGCAACGAACATTCACCACGCAGGAAGTCGCGGACTGGTTTCATGCCGAACGAATTCGCGGAATTGTCGAGTCGCCTGCATCGTCTCGCGGCGGGCGTGAGACCGATGTATTGCTCGACTATTTTATTCACCACCACGCTGACGAAGCTGCAATCATGGCCCGCAGCAATCTTCAAGCCGCCCGGCGGGAAGAACAAGCGTTTCGAGAGTCGATCCCTACGACGCTGGTGATGCAGGAAATGCCCAAGCCGCGTGAAACCCACGTTCTGCTGCGAGGTGTTTACAATCAGCCGGGTGAACTGGTGAAACCTGATGTTCCCGCTGCGATTTCGGCATGGCCAGCGGACGCTCCGCGGAATCGACTTGGATTTGCTCAATGGCTCATGGCAGATGAAAATCCTCTCACCGCTCGCGTTGCGGTTAACAGACTTTGGATGCAGTGTTTCGGAGAAGGACTGGTCCGTACCCCGAACGATTTCGGAACACAGGGCGAAGCGCCCACACATCCGGAACTACTCGACTGGCTGTCGGTGACGTATCGAGAACTCGACTGGGACACAAAAGCCGTGCTGCGACTGATCGTAACATCGCAAACCTATCGTCAGCAGTCGACGTTTCGCGTGCAACATCCGGTGGTCAATGTCAGCGGAGATCCTTTCATCGTCGATCCACAGAACCGTCTGTTGTCGCGCGGACCTGCGTTTCGGATGTCGGCTGAAATGATCCGCGATCAGGCGCTCGCGGTTTCCGGATTGCTGCAGCGACAAATCGGAGGACCCAGTGTCAAACCATACCAGCCCGAAGGATTATGGGAAGAAGTATCGTATGGCTCTGAAGACACATATATCGAAGACACCGGTAATGGTCTCTGGCGACGCAGTCTGTATACTTATTTAAAGCGTCAGTTGCCTCCGCCTTCGCTATTGGCCTTTGATGGCACAACTCGCGAAAAATGCACGGTCCAGCGAGCCCGCACGAATACTCCACTGCAGGCACTTATCCTGCTGAATGATCCCACGTACATCGAAGCGGCGCGATCGCTGGCTGGATCAATCCTGCAATCGAATGTCAATGAAAATGCCGGGATAGAGCTGCTTTTTCGGAAGATTCTGTGCCGCGTGCCGCATGATGACGAAATTGCCCCGCTCCTGAAACTGCTGCAACGGCAGCGAGTCCGATTTCAGACCGACGTTTCAGCCGCTGCCGCATTGCTGCAAGTTGGAGCAAGTGAGCCGCCTGCAGGACTCGATTCCAAAGAACTCGCCGCATGGGCGATTGTTGCCCATACAATTCTGAATCTTGATGAGGCGATAACTCACCGATGACTATTGCATCCAATCGCCGCCAGTTTCTGTCGCAGTCCGGAGTCAGCCTTGGCACGCTGGCCTTGAATTCTCTGCTGCACGGAGCCGAGGACAGACAAACGATCCAGCACCTGCCCGGCAAAGCCAAACGGATTATTTATCTGTTTATGCATGGCGGACCGTCGCAACTGGATCTATTCGATCATAAACCCGATTTGCGGAATTACCACGGCTCGGAACTGCCGGCTTCGGTACGTGGTGATCAACGACTGACGGGGATGACGAGCGGTCAGGCATCATTCCCCGTCACGTCATCATTGTATTCGTTTTCCCGCCACGGTCAGTCCGGCGCCTGGGTCAGTGAGGTACTCCCGGAAACGGCCGGGATCGTTGATGACATCTGCATTATTCCGTCGATGCATACGGAAGCCATTAACCACGATCCGGCTTTGACTTTATTCCAGACGGGCCATCAGCAACCGGGCCGTCCCAGCTTCGGAGCGTGGACGAGTTACGGGCTTGGAGCCGAAAACCAGAATTTGCCGGCCTTCGTGGTGTTGCTGTCAAACGGCAGTGCAGCGCGACCAACTGACCCGCTGTATGCCAGACTTTGGGGATCCGGCTTTCTGCCATCGAATCATCAGGGAGTGGCATTCAGATCGGGCAGCGATCCTGTGCTCTATCTTTCGAATTCACCCGGGATTGATGTCGCCACACGCCGCGATCAACTGGACGTTCTTGCGGCGTTAAACACTCAACGAGCCGCCGCAACTCGTGACCCGGAAATTGAAACCAGAATCACGCAGTACGAGATGGCATTCCGGATGCAAAGTTCCGTGCCGGATCTGGTCAGCATGAATGATGAAAGTGCGGCGACTTTTGATGCCTACGGGCCTGAGTCGCGGCAACCTGGAACTTTTGCCCGACACTGTCTGCTGGCGCGGCGAATGGCTGAACGCGGCGTTCGTTTCATTCAGCTCTATCATCGCGGCTGGGATCAGCACTACAACCTTCCCAGTGATCTCAGACTTCAGGCCCGCGACGTGGATCGGCCCGCTGCGGCATTGATTCGCGATTTGAAACAGCGAGGAATGCTGGAAGAAACACTGGTGATCTGGGGCGGCGAGTTCGGCCGCACGACGTATACACAGGGAAAACTGGAACTCACCAATTATGGCCGCGACCATCATGGTCGATGTTTCACGATGTGGCTGGCGGGCGGAGGCATCAAGCCCGGCATCGTCTATGGCCAGACCGATGATTTCTGTTACAACATCGCGCAGAATCCGGTTCACGTGCACGATCTGAACGCAACCCTGCTGCATCAACTGGGAGTTGATCACACGCGACTGACGTATCGCTTTCAGGGCCGTGACTACCGGTTGACCGACGTGCATGGTAACGTTGTCACCAGCATCCTTTCCTGAGGCTCTAAGTCACACCTCCACATCCAGAGCCTCAGAAAAGGGGTCAGGAAC
>JAGQQS010000142.1 GCA_020426105.1 Planctomycetaceae bacterium | reverse complement strand
AAACCAAGTGCCATCACGCGCGGCGCCTGCCGTTCAGAGACTGCATTTCCGATGCAGTCCGTCGATGGCGGTCAGCTCGGTCTCTTTTTTGAGCGCCATGGTTATTACGACATAAGTCCTTTTTGAGACATATGTTATGGCTGCTTTCGGAAATTGCACTTGAGTCTGGAACGGATCTTGTAATGGGCCTCTGCGTCAATGTTTTAACAAACAGCAGCAGAGGAATCCGGCTATGGCAAACGTGCCCATTTCACTTGAAGACCTGACCGAGGATTTGACGTTTATCGGTTCTGACACGCCGCAGGATCAGAATCACGAATCGGCACAACGTTCTTTTGCCGAGCAGTTCCTGAGCAGTTTTTTGAACGAACGAAATATTCGCTGGTTGCTTGTCGTTGGCGCCGCGATTGTGTTCGGATCGTCATTGATGCTTGTGACGAAAGCATGGCCTGACTGGTCACCCGTATTGAAGTACCTCTCCATCCTCGGTTACACAGCGGCCGCTTTTGTGTTTGCCGAGTTGGGGCGACGGCGTTTGAAACTGCAGGCGACCTACAAAGTCTTGTATGCATTGACCCTGCTGTTGTTGCCGACCTGTTTCATGTCGCTGATGTGGCTTTCTGCCGGAACATCGACGCAGCAGACGCTGCAAACGATTGAAGTGATTGGTTTGCTGTTACCCGCGATTGGTTTCCTGTGGATCGCCAGTCGGCAGATTCTCGATCATCTGCTTAATGGTCGGCAGACGACTTTTCTGAATTCTTATCGGCTGCTGTGTGTTGCCGGAGTGTTGCCGAGGTTTTCAAGCGAAGTCAGCGCATTCGCGTTTCTGCTGTGTTGCTGGGCCGTGTTCACAGCCGGAGTCATCAAGGTGAACAGGCATACGTTTTGGCTTGCCGAGGAACACCGTTTTCCACGTGTGTTCGGCTTTTTGCCGATTCTGATGCTGGGCCTGCAGTTTCTGATTCTTACCGGCACACGAGCCGTCTCTGCCCTGCCGCCCCAGTGGATTGGGTTTTCCTGCGTGCTGGTGGCATTCACGATCTTAATGACGTCACGTACGGTCGCTGGCGTGTTTCGGCAGCGGACCGGAAATCTGGTGCAGAGGCTGCCGTGGACAGTTGTCGTGCCTCTGATTTCCGGTGTGGCGTTGATGGTCCTTGGGGTTGGGTTGTCGCTCACGGGTTTCAGTCCTGTCGGTCAAACGACCTACAGTGTGATTCCGACCGCTGCAATTGCGTCAGTGCTGATGTGGATGATGGCGAAGGATTTTCGATCCTCTGGATTTGTCTGGATCAGCCTGGTTTTGGCGGCGATTTCTTATCAGTGTTCGGCGACACTGTTTGCGGACGTCGTGCAGGCTGTCAAAGCCGGTGCAGCGAGCGCTATCCGGGAGGATCGCCTGCCAGTCGCATTTTATGGACTTACCTATTTGCCATTGCTGGCGGCCGTGGCGGCGGGATCCCGGCGATTCGAACTCCGTGGTGATCTGGTCTTCAGTCAACCGATGAAAGAATTTGCGACATGGCTGTCGGGGTTTCTGTTTGCAGTGTCGTTGACGCATACTAAAGCAGCGTTTCTTGTCGGAATCGTGGATGTTCCTGTCTTTCTGTGTCTGGCGATCGCATTTCGTGACCGACGTTACATCATACCCTCGATTTTGGCGCTTGTGATCGCCATCGCCAACAGTATTCCGGCGCTGGCTTCCATGGGTTTGGTGACATTTTCACCGGGCTTCATCCCGTCGGTCCTCGCGGGACTAGCACTGCTGATGACATCGACGCGCGTGCCGGATCAGGTTTTGAACCGAATTCCATTGAAGCGTCGCAGCATCCGGCAATCTCCGGACAGTGTTGCTGTTGCGGCCGAAACGCGTTCACTCCTGATGAATCAAGCGGACGGAACCGACAGAAATATGTTCCAGCTGATGGGGTGTCTGCTGGCCGTCCTGATGTCCTTCCACTGGTCGGCCATCTCGGCAGTGACATTTCAACGGGCCCTGACCGCACCACAAATTCTGGAATATGCATTTCTGCTTGGGGCATTGCTGCTGTATACCCTCCGCAACCCACGCTACCTGAGCGGCCTTGGATTCTGGACGATGGTTGCCGTCGGCGGATTTCGCTATGTGTTTGGCCTGAACCTGAGTTGGCTGGCATTGCTGAATTATGTCACGGTTGCTTCAGTCGGGACTTCGTTGCTGGCATATACCGGTCTCCGGTTGAATGGTTTGCTGCAATCTGGCAGACAATTCGCCGAACTGCGTTTTCGAAGCGTCGCTGATTATGTTGATTCATCTGGTCTTCCGGAGAAGTCCATGATCCAGGGGATTCCAGCGCTACGAGCCAAATGGCTGTTGGTGCCTCTGTGTGATCTCAGTCTGTCAGCGGTGGCCTGTTTGGTTACGGTCGTGCATCTTCCGCTTCTGGTGCGGATCCACGCGTCAATCTTCTCCGCGTCGATGGCGATTGATCTGCCGTTCTCGACAGGAGTCGCGGTGCTCTGGCTGGTGGGAGTATCTCTGGTGCTTCGCAGTCGTGTGGCGGCGAGCGCATCGATGCTGACACTGCCGTTGTGGGTTACAGCCGTGTTAATCTCATCTCTGCCTGCGGTCGGACCGGTGTGGCTGCCCGTCATTTGGGCGACGATCTATGGGACGGCACTTTTGGGCTGTCAGTATGTGTTACGCAGAAACACGGCTGAATCCGCGGGTGATGTTCTGCCTGCGATTCCGATCGACACTGGGATCAGTTCCCTTGTAGCCGGAATCAGCGAGGCTGCCCTGATGGCATTGCTCTTGCTGAGCTGCCTTTCGTTTGAACTGCCTCTGCGTCTGGCTGCAGGCATCGCCATCGCAGTAACGACCATTGTTGACCGACGCCAGTTCATGAATACGTCACGACGAACATGGCTGGCAATCATGGTCAATGTTCAGGTTTTCCTGCTGATGGCCGCTTTGGGTGGCTGTCTTGGAAGTATCGCCAACCTGTTTCGCAGTTCCGATCCCGCGAGCTTGATCTCGCTCACATTCGTGACGGCGGCCTTGAGCGTGGCGGCGTTTGATCGCATGTCTTCGATGATGGCGGCAGCAATCTGTCGGTTCTGGGCGACGCTGCTTCGATCCGGCATGGTTGTTCTGGCAGCAATATCGCTCGTCGGACATCGCTGGTCTCCGGAACATATCATGCTGATGATGGCTGGGTTCGTTGTTGCATTCGCCGTAGAAATTGTGCAGGCCGTGCGACATCAGCGGGAGGCATACGTGTGGAGCGGTCTGATGATTGCGGGGACGGGATTGGCCTTTCTGGCTGCCCGGGGAATTGTGCACTTTGGTGCGGGTCTGAGTCAGTTAGTATTGCTGACTATTTCAATCCTCGCACTGATCGTGGCGAAAGTCGCGGAGTCAAAACCCCGGCTGCAGATCGTGCGGCGCCCCCTGTACCTGATCGGCCAGGCGTGTCCGGCTCTCGTTGCCTGCCTTGCCGTCGGGCGTGAACTGGCGGGCCTGAATTCGGGGCTGGCCTCAGGCAACGCTATGGCGTTGATGTTGGCTTCAGCCATCTATTTTCAACAGGCGATGGTGACTCGCCGACGGCGATTTGCCGTTGCAGCCATCACCATTCTGAATGTGGGATTGATGCTGCTTTGGAAATCGATGCATTTGAATCACGCAGAATTTTATCTGGTACCGCTGGGGCTTTCGATCCTTGGCTTCGTTGAACTGCTCGGCAAAAATTTGCCACGACAGGCCCATGATCCGATGCGGTACGCGGGAGCACTGACGATTCTGGTGTCGCCGGTGTTTGATATTCTCGACGGGAGTTGGGGACACGTTTTCAGTCTGCTGCTGCTGAGCGTTGTGGTCATCATTTTGGCAATCGGCCTGCGTTTAAAATCACTGATTTACACGGGCTCCGCATTTCTGCTCACCGACCTGATCGTGATGGTGATTCGCTCTGGCGAAGCCTATCCATTTGTGCCATGGCTCTGCGGAATAGCCGTGGGCATCGGTGTTATTGGTTTGGCAGCCTTCTGTGAAAACCATCGCGAGAAAGTGCTGGCGAGGATTCGTTTATTGTCCGCTGAACTGGCCACCTGGAGGTAACACCCATGCAAAAACTGTAATGCGTCAGAACTATGTTTGTTTGACACGTTCTTCAATTAACCGCTCAAAAGTTTTCGAAAGGTAAAATCCCATGAATTGGCTCAATCAGTTTAGTCTGGTGATGCGATCGAGTCTCACAACGCTCAGAGAGAGCGTGGAGAATCCTGAACGTACACTACATCAGTTGATCATCGATATGGAGGAAGAACTTGACAGGGTTCGTTGCAGTGTGGCTCAGGCTGTCGCGGATGAAATTCAGATGCGACGGCGTTGTGAACGTGAACGTGCGGATGCAGAGCGTTGGCTGGAGCGTGCTTCAACCGCCATGGCTCGCGGGGATGAATCCGCAGCAAAGGCGGCGCTGGATCAGAAGCTGTCAGCTCAACAGCGCGCAGACCGCTATGCTGTGGAGCACGAAAAGCAGAAAACTGACTCGGAAAAGTTGCAGGCATCCGTCCGTGATCTGGAAGATAAGATCCGTCAGGCTAAACAGAAGAAGACGCTGCTGATGGCTCGTATGGCACGGGCGTCGTCAAGTCAGAAGATCAACGCCGCCCTGGAACGGTCCGGCAGCCGTTCGGCCTTCGCACAGTTCAGTCGATTTGAACAGCAGGTAGAGCGTGAAGAGGCCCTGACCGAAGCGTGGGATCGCATGGATGGAAAAGATCCAGACGCTGCAGAACTGGAACTGGAGTTCGCCCGGCAGGAACATGCACAGAACCTCGCAAGGGAACTGGCAGCATTGAAGGCCAGGACAACTGCGGAATCTGAGACATGAAACTGTTGCGCCTGGTCGCTGACCCATTGTTCGCTCTGATTCGATCCTGGTACGCTGTTGATCGAATCAGAGCGTCTCCATCAGAAGGCCGACTGTTAGGACTCAGGAACGGCCAAACCATCCTGATTCGCGGGGAACCTGCACTCGTTCGGTCCTGCACTATGCGAATTAGCAACAACGACGCCTGCCTTGAGTACAGTCTGGACTACATCGGAGCTCACTGTACATTAACCGTACCCGTGCCGGACACCACTCGCAGCATTTCAGGTCAGATAGCCTGCGGTGATCAAGTTATCCCGGTATTTGATGATGACATCGTGATGCTGACATCCGAAGCAGCATTCCGAGCTGCGTTCGTCAATTCAAATCACACTCATCCGGATGGCAGAAGCAGTGCATAAGCGATACGCTGCCGACGATACGGCCTTGTTCTTCGGGAGAATTGTGATGTCTGCGTCCGCCACGATCCACCACGATGAGTCTCCACGAGCAAACATCTGATGCTGGTGCAAATCGAACTTTTTTGTCTGGGCTTTGCAGCGGTCATCGATGTGGTGCTGCTGTTAGTGGTGATGGAGCGCGTCAATCGCCCGCTGACAGCCATCTGGCTGAAATGGGCGCTGGCCGGAACGGCCCTGTGGCATGCGGGGTGTTTCCTCCACACTCTGCTTCGCGACACCCAGGGGTCTTCGAGTCACTGGCTGGACGCCGCGTGTATGACGTCCATGGCGGCGGGGTTGCTGTTGTTAACTTCTGCCGTTCTGCACGCGGCTTTACGCATGCATTTCTCAGCTGATATTGTGCATCCGACGGCTGACTATCGCTATCTTGCGGTTTATTCACCTTTATTCTTTATCGTGGCGGTTGCCGCATCAATCGTGCGATCAGGCAGCCGCGATTTTATCCATGCGACAGACAGCTATCAGATCCCCTATCTGGCCTGGTTATCCGTTGCCAACGTGACGGCGGCCGCGTTGTTCATGAGAAATCGAAATCGCTTAGCCGGAGTCGGCCCGGCATTTCCTGGATTTCTCGCAAAGTTCTCCGCCGGACTGGTGATCATCACCGTCATTACAAACGCCTACATCATGGGAGGACAGCGATCGCGTTATGAACACGTTTTCCGACTGGCAACTTCCCTCTCGCCGGTTGTTCCGACATTGGTGTTTGCCTGGTACGTATTTCGACGGCGTTTGTTGCCTTTAGTTTTTGAAAGGACACTGGTTTACGGCGCGATTTTGCTGGCATCTTTGTATCTGCATCGCCTGACTATATCACCTGTGATGAGCCGATTCACGAATCAATGGCAGATTGATTTTGTCGTGCTGGAAGGACTGGGAGTCGTATTTCTCATTCTCGCATATCAGCCATTGCGAAATCGGATTCAGGAGTCGCTGCGTTATCTGATAAGTGGTCATGTGGCTGAAGATCGTGATGCGGTTCGACAACTCTCCGTCGAGCTTTCAATCCGTCCAGAGGACAGTCGTGAAGCACTTGCGGGATGGTTTGCAGGCCAACTTCAGGAATGTCTGCGTGTCAGGTTTGCTGCTGTCGTGTTTTCAGATACTGCTGCAGTGGCGAGTGTTGTTTCAGCCCAGGATGAATCGCTGGATTTGATTACTGCCGACATTCGCAAGCGCATGAGTGAGCTGCGATCCATTGATACGGATCGCTGGGTCGATCTGTCCCGCTCGCGCGATTTGGAACAAATTCGGCTGATGCGAGAACTCCGTTTAATTGCCATATTTCCGTTCCGTTGTCGGGGCGTCTGCGGGTGTTTGCTGCTGGGCGAGCTGAAATCGGGTGATCGTTTGTCGGAGGAACAATTGAACTCAACCGCGCTGATCGTGGATCAGTTCGCAGCGACCGTACATAACGCACAGCTGCAGGCGGCGAGGCTTTCGGCAGAACGTCGCGCTGTGCAGCAGGAGAAACTGTCGGTACTGGGATTGCTGTCCGGATCACTGGCGCATGAGCTGAAGAATCCGCTGTCGTCGATACGCACCATTGCGACACTGTTGAAGGAAGATCTCCCCAGGGGCAGTGAACAGGCGTGCGAAGTGGAGTTGATTATTGCTGAGATCGATCGGCTGACCCGGACCACACAGCGTCTGCTGGATTTCTCACGCCCGTCCGACGAAAAGTGTTCAGGAGTCGCACCGGATCGGATCATTCAGCGTTTGCTGCATGTTCTGGGGCATCTGGCGCGGCAATACGACGTCACGTTGCAAGTTGATCTGACACTGGACACAACACTCGTCGCCGCTTCTGACGCATCTGTCAGCGAAATTCTGTTTAACCTGATTAAAAATGCAATCGAAGCGGTGCGCGGAGAAGCGGACCGTTGTGTGACAATTCATACCTCGCGACTTCGGGAGCCAGCGTTGCATTCCACTGTATGTTCAGCAGATACGACATCCGCCCCGTCAACAGTCACGGACATGGCGGTAATTTCCGTGCGGGATACCGGCCCGGGAATTGCTTCGGAACATTTACAGGATATCTTCCAGCCGTTTGTCACCGGCAAAAGCGACGGCACCGGGCTGGGACTGTATCTTGTCGGAGAGCGCGTGCGCGAGCTGCAAGGCACCGTAACGTGTTTTAACGACAGAAATCAGACAGTGTTCGAGGTTCGACTGCCGGTGTATCTGAATAATGGTGCCGCATGAAAATCCTGATCGTGGATGATGAACCTGCCGCCCGTTACGGTATGGCCAAGGCATTGCGCGCGGAAAAGAGGCTGATCCTGGAGGCTGCAGATGGAAAAGCGGCCTTGTCAGCGATCCGGGAATCAGCGCCTGATCTCGTCTTTCTTGATCTGAACATGCCCCAGTTCGATGGGATGTTTGTGTTGCAGGAACTTCAACGCGATCAGCAGACTCCCACACCGGAAATTATCGTCGTGACGGCAAATGACGGAGTGAATTATGCAGTGGACTGTATCCGTTGTGGTGCCACAGACTTTGTGACGAAACCATATGATGTCGAACATCTTCGCTCGATGGTGCGCAGAACGGAAGAACGCGTACAGCTGCAGGAAAGGGTTGCCCGACTGGAAGAGACCGGAGTCGGGCACGGGAAGTTCGGAGCATTGCTGGGTTGCAGCCGGTCGATGCAGCACCTGTTCTCGCTGATTGACAAAGCGGCGAAGACAAAATTGCCGGTTTTAATCCGAGGTGAAAGCGGTACCGGCAAGGAACTTGTGGCACGCGAATTACACGCGCGCAGCGATCGTGCGCATCAGCCATTTATTGCCGTCAATACTGCGGCGATTCCCGAATCACTTGTCGAAAGCGAACTGTTCGGCCACGTGAAAGGCGC
>JAGQQS010000141.1 GCA_020426105.1 Planctomycetaceae bacterium | reverse complement strand
CTGCCCGCCCAGGCCCAGCCAGCGTGATACATGTTGTCAGTCTTTGGTCCGCCGAGCGCGTCCAGTCCGCCAAGTTCTTGCAGTGCTTCAATGTGCTGCGAGATTTTTGTAGGAATGCCGTTTTGAGCGAGTTGTTCGCTAATCGTGCCGTACAATCCTTCGGACGACGAACCGTTGTCTCCCCAGATGTACAGGATGATCGTGTTGTCCAGTTTGCCCTGATTTGCGATCTCGTCAATCACGCGGCCGGCCTGTGCATCAGCGTGTTCAGTAAAGCCGGCGAAGATTTCCATCAGGCGGCGCTGGAATGGTTTTTCGCTGTCCGGAATCGAATCC
The DNA here is from genome assembly GCA_020426105.1 of Planctomycetaceae bacterium. Classification (GTDB taxonomy): domain Bacteria; phylum Planctomycetota; class Planctomycetia; order Planctomycetales; family Planctomycetaceae; genus SXXK01. Next base: position 2,988 of record JAGQQS010000141.1, on the reverse strand, counting down.
CATGACGCCATTGAATCCGCTCGTGGCGTGAGTTGCGTGTTCTGCGGAATCCAGCCGAGCTTCTTCTGGTTGGCGAACACGCGCTCTCGATACGCATCCCAGCCGTCATCGAATTTGCCTTTGTATTTGTCTGCCCATTCCTTCATGACCTGATGCGGGCCGTGCGATGCGCCGGGAGCCCAGTACATCAGGAACGGCTTGTCCGGAGCGTACGCTTTTTGCTCACGCAGCCAGCCAATGGCGTCGTCTGCAATGTCTTCCGACAGATGGTAGTGATCGTTTCCGCCCGAAGTATGGGGATGCTCAACGTATGTCGTGTTACGAACCAGAGTTGGCTCGTACTGAGATGCTTCTCCAGCGAGAAATCCGTAGAAGTATTCAAAACCATAACCTGTCGGCCAGTAATCAAACGGGCCTTTGGAAGTGATCTGTTCTTCCGGCGTATTATGCCATTTGCCCCACGCCCCCGTGTTGTAACCATAGGCTTTCAGCACTTCCGCCATCGTCGCCGATGACTTCGGGATCACTCCGCTAAAACCGTCGAAGTCGTTCGCAATCGCCGCGATTTGACCGTTGCCGACGCGAGTGTGATTGCGACCAGTCAGCAAAGCTGCACGCGTAGGAGAGCACATCGCGGTCGAATGAAATCGGTTGTACGATATGCCGAGGCCCGCAATTCGATCCAGCGTCGGTGTATTGATCTCACCGCCGTACGTCGATGGCGTACCATTGCCCAAATCGTCCATAAGAATTATCAGAATGTTCGGCGCGTCTGCGGGAAGATGTTTCGGTTCTACCCGTTTCTTATAGGTTGAGCTTTCAATCGTCACTCCCGCCTGCGATGCCGAAGGCGCCAGCGGAAACGGCAGGATGTCCTGTCCATGAACAAACGGTGAAACGTCGAGAGTTGCCAGCCAAAACAACGCGTAATACCCGACACGCCGGGCATTCTCTCCGAACATCACCGACAGCGACAAGCATTTAATGGAATTTGCCATTTAGAATCACCTCGAATGGTCACTTTCTCGCGTTGCCCGAAAAACGTGGACGGCGGCTTGTTTATGTGTTAGACGTGATCCCCATCTCGTCGAGCGCGGCAAATGATCAATCAATCGCCTCGTCTGCGCAACGTGTTCCTGCTGTATCAATCGAGACTAAATTTGATCTTCTGAATCACTCCTGAAAACTCAAATACTCCTTTGTTTGCATAGCCAGGATCGACCGGTGTGATCGAATCGCGGCCGACTTCAAACGGTTCCAAACCGTGGCGGAAGACCGTTCGTTCCAGCTTGCCTTCGCCCACAGATGTTCCGTTCACCGACAGCGTCAGCAGCCCAGCACCGGTCATTGATGTTTTGTCCGGCTGGAATTGTACTTTCACTTCCACGTCGCCCTCGGGCAGCGATTGCGTTCCCTGTACTGTTGCCGTAGCAAGTTCGAACACGTTGTAGTGAAAAGTGGGTTTGCCATCAGCAACATACAGCGACCAGCCTGCCGAAAAAGCACCGGCACAGGCAATGACGCCTTCTGCACCGCCAGCAGGAATCGTGACGTCGGCGACCATTTCACAAGCTCGTGGAAACAACTGCGGTCCAATCGGTTCAGGCAACTGCACATGGTTGCCATAGTACGTCCAACTGGTTGGGGGCGTCCCGGCGATCCGCAGCGAAGGATCCATTCGCTCGCTCATTCTAGGATCAAGCGGCAACACGTTGTACTTCTGCGCTTCGGCCAGAAACAGCTCCTGCAGCTCTTTCAACTTCGCAGGATTCGACTTTGCCAAATCGTCTGCTTCACTGAAATCGACTTCGACGTTGTAGAGTTCCCATGGCGCAGTCTTCAGGCCTTCAAGCGTACGCCCGCCCGTTTCCCAAGGCAAACTGGTCCGACTGCAGGCGATCCAGCCGTCATGGTAGATCGCGCGGTTGGTCATCATTTCGAAGTACTGTGTCTTGCGAGCATCTTCGGCGGATGAGTTTTCAAACGTGTAAGCCATACTGACGCCTTCGATCGGCTTCTGTTTGATCCCGTTAACTTCCGTCGGCGCGGGAATCTTGCAGACCTCCAGGATAGTCGGTACCACATCGATGACATGATGGAATTGATCTCGCAATTCTCCTTTCGCCTTGATTCCCGCAGGCCAGTGAATCACCAGTGGATTGCGTGTCCCGCCAAAGTGGCTGGCGATTTGCTTGGTCCACGCGAACGGCGCGTCCATCGCCCAGGCCCAGCCCACCGGAACATGCGGTTCACTGGTCGGGCCACCGATTTCGTCGATTCGATCCAGCGTGCTCGCCAGCCCCAATTGAATTCCAAGCAAGCTTGCCAGCTCACTGAATGTTCCTTCGAGTCCACCTTCCGCGCTGGCGCCATTGTCGCCGACCACATACATCAGCAGCGTGTTGTCGAGTTCGCCGGATGCTTCGAGGCTGTCAATCAAGCGACCCACTTCGTGATCGGTGTGTGCCATAAACTCGGCGTAGTTCTCCATCAGCTTCAGGTAGACTTTTTTCGCGTCCGGAGCAACGGCGTCCCAGGCCATCAATTCTTTCGGGCGTGGCGTAAGTTTTGTTCCAGCCGGAATAATTCCCATGGCCAGTTGTTTGGCATGAGTCAGTTCGCGTTGCTTGTCCCAGCCATGATCAAATCGTCCTTTGTAACGCCCCTGCCAATCCTTTGGCACATGGTGAGGAGCATGCGCGGCACCGGTGCTGAAGTAGGTGAACCACGGTTTATCGCGATCAGCCGCTCGAATGTTGCGGATCCACGCAATGGCTTCGTCGGTCAAATCCGTGGTCAGGTGATAGCCTTGCTCCGGAGTCTTCGGCGCAGTGACTGAAACGGTATTGCGATACAACGTCGGATAGAAATGATGCGCTTCGCCCTGATTGAAGCCATAGAAGTAATCAAAGCCCAGACCCGTCGGCCAGCGATCAAATGGTCCCGCCGGACTGATGTCACCTTCGGGCGTATTGTGCCACTTGCCAA
>JAGQQS010000140.1:5479-5766 GCA_020426105.1 Planctomycetaceae bacterium | reverse complement strand
AACATGATCCTCGATGACGGCGGTGACCTGACCGTAATGGTACATGATAAATTCCCGGAACTGCTGAAAGGCATCAAAGGTCTTTCAGAAGAGACGACGACCGGCGTACATCGCCTGCATCAGATGCACGCGGCCGGTAAACTCGCTGTTCCCGCCATTAACGTGAACGACTCCGTTACCAAGAGCAAATTCGATAACCTCTACGGCTGCCGTGAGTCACTGGCCGATGGGATCAAACGTGCGACGGACGTCATGGTTGCCGGAAAAGTCGTCGTGATCTGCGGCTA